>CAJXYJ010000001.1 GCA_913063255.1 uncultured Flavobacteriales bacterium
AAAAAGATACCCACTTTCGTGGGCAATATTATGAAAAAAAATTGGCCTCTTTGGGAAGTATTTGTTCGAAGTAAAAATGGATTAGAGCATCGTCATTTTGGAAGTTTGCACGCTGCAGATGAAAAAATGGCTTTAGAAAATGCTAGAGATGTGTATACGCGTAGAAGTGAAGGAGTTAGTATATGGGTAGTAGAAAGCAAACATATTACTGCTTCAAATCCACAAGATAATGGAGAGTTGTTTGAACCTGCACAAGATAAGGTATATCGTCATCCTACTTTTTACAAATTGCCAGACGAACTAAAGCATATGTAATAATGAAAGAGAATTTAATTAAATACATACTTGGGGTATCAGATAATTCATTGATTCTTGGGCAACGTCTTGGAGAATTATGTGGGCACGGACCTAATCTTGAAACAGATATTGCTTTAACTAATATCTCCTTGGATTTATTAGGGCAAACCAGAAATTACTATCAATACATTGCCAGTCTACAAGGGGAAGGTAAAACCGAAGACGATATTGCATTTATGCGTTCTGAAAGAGAATACTTAAATGTTTTATTGGTGGAGCAACCTAACAATCATTTTGGTTTTGTGATGGCACGTCAGTTTTATTTTGATGTTTTTCATGTTTTATTAATGGAAAATTTACAGCATTCTAATGACGAAACCTTGATAGCAATTGCTAATAAAGGAATAAAAGAAGTGAGTTATCACTTGCGATTTTCTTCAGATTGGGTAAAGCGTTTGGGAGATGGAACTTCAGAAAGCCACCAGAAAATGCAAGAAGCAATAGATGGATTATGGGTTTTTACAGATGAATTATTTCATCTTACAGATGCGGATAAGCATATGATTGAAGAAGGAATTGGAGTTGATGTTTCTACACTTAAAGAAGCCTATTATAAAAAAGTCTCTGAGGTATTAACAGAAGCAACTTTATCTGTTCCAGAAGAAAAATATTTTCAAAAAGGTGGGAAGCAAGGAATCCATAGCGAGCATATGGGATTTATTTTAGCTGAATTACAATATATGCAACGAACTTATCCAAATATGAAATGGTAAGTCATTTCGCACTTGTTGCGGAATCGCATTAAATATATAGAATTCTTGGTCGAAGAAAAACAACATATCGAAGAAAGCTTAATTCCAATATTGGATACTGTTTCAGATCCTGAAATTCCGGTGTTAACTATTTTAGATATGGGAGTAGTTAGAGAAGCTTCCGAAAATATGGGAGTAGTTACCATTAAGATTACACCAACCTATTCTGGTTGTCCAGCAATGGATGTTATTGGTGATGATATTATTGCTGCATTTTCTTCAGTAGGAAAGGAAGCGAAAGTTGAATTAATCCTATCACCAGCTTGGACTACCGATTGGATTACCCCGAAAGGGAGAAAAGCACTTGAAGAATACGGTATAGCAGCTCCTTTAAATGCAATCGCTGATAAAGAAGCATTACTTGGAAATAAAAAATTAGTGAAATGCACTAATTGTGGTTCAACAAATACAAAAGTGGTGAGTCAATTTGGATCTACAGCATGTAAAGCATTATTTAAATGTGAAGAATGCCAAGAACCTTTTGATTATTTTAAATGTCTATAATTCCTGTGAAGGAATCTTTACGAGAAAATCAAAACATGAATAAAAGTATATTGGTAAAAATTGAAAATAGTGTTGCTTTTATAACACTTAATAGGTCAGAAGTTTTCAATAGTTTTAATCGAGAAATGGCTTTGTTGCTTCAAAGTATTTTGGACGATTGTGAAACTAATACAGAAGTGCGAGCTATTGTCTTAACTGGAAACGGAAAAGCATTTTGTGCTGGTCAAGATTTAAAAGAAGTGACTACTCCGGAATTAAACCCTGGGTTTAAGAAAATATTAGAAGAACATTACAATCCAATAATTACAAGAATAAGAAACACAAATAAGCCAATAATTGCTGCAGTAAATGGTGTGGCAGCTGGAGCAGGAGCTAATATTGCATTGGCTTGCGACATAGTAGTTGCTTCAGAAAATGCTAGTTTCATTCAAGCTTTTAGTAAAATTGGTTTGGTTCCCGATAGTGGTGGAACTTTCTTTTTACCTCGCTTGATCGGTTTTCAAAAAGCATCCGCATTAATGATGTTGGGAGATAAAGTTACTGCCGAAGAAGCAGAACACTTAGGAATGATTTTTAAAGTAATTCCTTTTGAAGGATTTGATGCAGAAGTTGAAAAACTAGCTCTTAAATTAGCAAATATGCCTACGAAGGCACTTGGTTATATTAAAGAATTATTAAATAAATCGATGAATAACACTTTGGAAGAGCAATTGGATTTAGAAGGAAAACTGCAAATTGAATCTGCCCAATCTGAAGATTATTCTGAAGGAGTAAATGCTTTTATGGAAAAAAGAAAGCCAGTTTTCAAAGGGAAATAATGAATAAAGAAACTTTGATACAAGTACATGAAAAAGTGAAACCTTATGTTCACCGGACACCTGTACTTACATCTGAGTTATTAAATGATATGTGTGGAAGCAAAGTCTATTTTAAATGTGAAAATTTCCAAAAAATGGGAGCATTTAAAATGCGAGGAGCTATAAACACAATTTTAAGTTTATCTGACGAGCAACGTAAATGTGGAGTGGTAACCCATTCTTCAGGAAATTTTGCTCAGGCTTTATCTTTAGCTGCTAAAAAAACAGGAGTTAAGGCTTATATTGTAATGCCTAAAAACGCACCTCAAGTAAAGAAAAACGCGGTTATTGACTATGATGGTGATATTATAGAATGTGATTCTAATCCAATAGCTCGTGAGGAGACTGCAGAAAAAGTAAGAAGAGAAAAACAAGCTACATTTATCCATCCCTCAAATGACGATCAAGTTATTTATGGGCAAGGAACCGCAGCAAAAGAATTGTTAGAAGATCAACCAGAATTAGATTTTATCCTTACACCAGTAGGTGGAGGAGGCTTAATTGCAGGAACTGCTTTAGCAGCTAAATATTTTTCAGAAAAATGTGAAGTTATTGGTGCAGAACCTAAAAATGTGGATGATGCTTATCGATCCTTGCAAAGTGGAAAAATAGAGTTTAATGATAATACAAATACGATCGCAGATGGATTAAGAACCCACCTAGGGGACCGCAACTTTCCAATAATAAAAGAGAATATTAAAAAAATTATTCGGGTTGAAGAAGAGGAAATAATTCAAGCGATGAAATTAATATGGGAGCGTTTAAAAATTGTTGTAGAACCTTCCAGTGCGGTTCCTTTTGCAGCTTTATTGAAAGAAAAAAATGAATTTAAAAACAAAAACATCGGAATCATAATCTCTGGTGGAAATGTAGATTTAAAAAATTTACCTTTTTAAATATAATATATGAACGTAGGAATAATAGGAAGTGGAACCATGGGAAGCGGTATAGCGCAAGTTGCTGCTACTGCTGGTTGTATGGTAAATTTATACGATACCAATCAAATCGCATTGGATAAAGCCAAAGCATCTCTTGAAAAAATATTAAATCGATTGATTGAAAAGGGTCGAATCGATACAGATGAAAAAAACCGAATTCAAAATAACATCAACTATGTTAGTTCTTTAAAAGAATTAAGGGATTCTAATTTGACTATAGAAGCGATTATTGAAAATCTGGATATTAAACAAAAAGTGTTTTCAGAATTAGAAACTTATGTTTCTAAAGAATGTATCATAGCATCTAATACTTCAAGTTTATCAATAGCTTCGATAGCTTCCTCTTTAGAAAATCCTGAACGTTGTATAGGAATTCATTTTTTTAACCCTGCGCCTTTAATGAGATTGATTGAGGTTATACCTGCAATTCAAACATCTGAAGAGGTAACTCAAAAGACAATTGAAATAATAAAGGATTGGAAAAAAACAGTGGCTGTTGCTAAAGATACTCCTGGATTTATTGTTAACCGTGTAGCAAGACCTTTTTATGGAGAAGCGCTACGAATTTATGAAGAAGGAATTGCTGATTTCAAAACCATTGATACAGCAATGAAAACAATTGGAGGCTTTAGAATGGGACCATTTGAATTGATGGACTTTATTGGGAATGATGTTAATTATACAGTAACTGAAACGGTGTTTAATGCATTTTACCAAGATCCACGTTACAAACCTTCATTTACCCAAAAACGACTTTCAGAAGCTGGTTATTTAGGGAGAAAAACTGGAAAAGGGTATTACGATTATTCTGTCATTCAGAGTGAAAGCGAAGAATCTCTTAATGTCATTCAAAAAGTAAACGAAGCATCACAAAAAGAAATTTTTGAAAGAGTTTTAGTAATGCTAATCAATGAAGCTGCAGATGCTTTATTTTGGAAAATTGCTTCCGCAGAAGACATAGATAATGCCATGACCAAAGGGGTTAATTATCCAAAAGGTTTATTGGCTTGGGCAGATGAAAAGGGAATTGATTGGTGTGTGGATAAAATGGATAGTTTATATAACGAATATCATGAGGATAGATACCGTTGCTCACCATTATTACGTAAAATGAACCGAGAAAATAAGAATTTCTATTAATGAAAGGAGAATTAATACCTTATAAAATGTTAAGTCAAGATGCTTATAGCCAAGGGTTAGGTATCGAAATATTAGAATGTGAAATTGGAAGGTGTAAATTAGGGATGAAAGTTCGAAAAGAAATGTTGAATAGTATGAATAAAGCCCACGGAGCTATTACTTATGGTTTAGCGGATACTGCATTTGGATTTACAGCAAATACTCATGGTAAGTATGCAGTTTCAATCGAAACCTCCATAAATCATATTGAGGCTCTTGAACTTGGAGATTATATTACAGCTGAAGCCACGTTGGATCTTCAGAAAACTAAAGTTGGATTTAATATAGTTGAAGTAAAACGAGGAAACGAATTAGTAGCTCTTTTTAAAGGAGTGGTTTATAGAACTAGTAAAGATTGGGAAGAATAATGAAAGAAGCTTATATTATTGATGGTGTTCGTACACCAATAGGAAATTATAAAGGAACCTTGTCAGCTGTTCGTACAGACGATTTAGGAGCATTGGTGATTTCAGAAATTGTAAAAAGAAATCCAAGTATTCCAAAGGAAGCTTATGACGATGTAATCATGGGTTGTGCAAATCAGGCAGGAGAAGACAATCGAAATGTTGCTCGTATGTCCTCTTTATTAGCTGGCTTGCCTTTTACTGTTCCTGGTGAAACAGTAAATAGACTTTGTAGCAGTGGGCTTTCAGCAATTATTCATGCCAATAGAGCGATAAAAGCCGGAGATGGTGATTTGTTTATTTCTGGAGGTGTTGAAAATATGACTCGGGCACCCTATGTTATAGCAAAACCTTCTACAGGTTTTGGTGGAGATTCAAAAATGTATGACTCAACTTTTGGCTGGCGTTTTATCAACCCAAGAATGAAGGAATTGTATGGAGTTGATGGAATGGGGAATACTGCTGAAAACTTAGTGGAAAAATTTAATATTTCTAGGGAAGATCAAGATAAGTTCGCTTATTGGAGTCAAATGAAAGCTACAAAAGCTCAAGAGAATGGACGCCTTGCAAAAGAAATTATAACGGTAGAAATTCCTCAAAGAAAAAAAGATCCTATTCAATTTTCAAAAGATGAATTTGTGAAGCCTTCCTCATCATTAGAAGTGTTAGGGAAATTAAGAGCTGCATTTAAAAAGGAAGGTGGAAGTGTAACTGCTGGAAATTCTTCAGGATTAAACGATGGAGCAGCTGCTACTATTATTGCTTCAGAGGATGCAGTAAAAAAATACAATTTAAAACCTATAGCACGAATAGTAAGTTCTGCTGTAGTAGGTGTAGAGCCAAGAATTATGGGAATTGGGCCTGTTGAAGCATCAAATAAAGCATTAGCAAAAGCAGGATTGACCATGGAAGATATGGATGTAATAGAGCTTAATGAAGCATTTGCAGCACAAGCATTAGCTTGTACTAGGGCTTGGGGTTTAGCAGATGATGATTCTCGAATTAATCCAAATGGAGGTTCTATAGCAATTGGACATCCCTTAGGAGTTACGGGAGCTAGAATAGCTTTTTCTGCAGCATTGGAGTTACAAGAAACAGAGAAAAAATATGCATTAGTAACGATGTGTATTGGTGTAGGACAAGGATATGCAGCAATTATTGAACGAGTGTAAAAAAAAAGAATAACGAATTTTAAAAGATATTCAATTGAAAACACAACATTATACAAAAGGCCAGTGGCTAGAAGGTAAGGGAGTTGGAGTTCCAGTTTACGATTCCATTACTGGAGATCAATTTACTAGTACAACGGTAGAAGGATTAGATGTAGCATCTATTCTTCAATATGGAAGAGAAAAAGGAAGTGTACTTCGTAAAATGACTTTTCAAGAACGAGGGAACATGCTTAAAAAACTAGCCTTTTATCTCGTTAAAAAGAAACAGGCATTTTATGAGCTTAGTTATCGTACTGGAGCAACAAAAATTGATAGTTGGATTGATATTGAAGGAGGCTTTGGAAACCTTTTTGCCAATGCATCTCTTCGGAAATTATTTCCAAATCAATCTTTTCATGTAGAAGGCGACCCAATCGATTTGTCACATGGAGGTAGATTTATGGCGCACCATATTATGGTACCTAAAGAAGGAGTTGCAGTTCATATCAATGCTTTTAATTTTCCGATTTGGGGAATGCTAGAAAAATGTGCGGTCAATTGGATGGCAGGTATGCCGGCTGTGGTTTTACCAGCACCTCAAACAGCCTATTTAACAGAGGCGGTTGTAAGAGAAATTATAGCTTCAGGTATTTTACCTGAAGGAGCACTTCAATTAATTAGCGGTACCGCCAAAAACATATTAGATACCGTTGGATCTCAAGATGTAATCACTTTTACAGGATCTGCTGCTATTGGTAGAAAATTAAAAAACCACGCACAATTAATAGAAGAATCCGTTCCGTTTACGATGGAGGCGGATTCTTTAAATGCATCCATATTAGGAGAAGATGCGGTTCCGGGAACTCCAGAATTCGATATTTTTATTAAAGAAGTGCGAAAGGAAATGACCGTTAAATGTGGGCAGAAATGTACAGCCATTCGACGAATTATTGTTCCTGAAAAACTTATAGAAGATGTTCAAATAGCGCTAGGAAAGGCTTTGGATAAAGTAACCATTGGTGACCCTCGATTAAAGGAAGTGCGAATGGGTTCATTAGTAAGTGAACAACAACGTAATTCAGTAAGAGAACAAGTAAGTAAGATTGCAGAAACTGCAGAAATTGTATATGGAAGTTTAGATGAGGTGACTACTATTGGTGCAGATTCTAAAAAGGGAGCTTTTATGAGTCCGATCTTACTTCGGGAGGATCAGCCTTTTAAAAATGAAGCAGCACATGTTAATGAAGCTTTTGGTCCAGTAAGTACTATAATGCCTTATAAAAATTTAGATGAAGCAGTTACCTTAGCTAAAATGGGTAAAGGATCTTTAGTGAGTTCTATTATTACTAATGACAATGCAATTGCTCGAGATTATACCGTTAATGCAGCATCACATCATGGTAGAATATTAATTCTTAATAGAGAAAGCGTTAAGGAAAGTACAGGACATGGTTCTCCACTTCCTAGTTTAGTTCATGGAGGTCCAGGACGTGCAGGTGGAGGTGAAGAAATGGGAGGTATGCGTGGTGTAAAACATTATCTACAACGTTGTGCCATTCAAGGTTCTCCTACCAGTCTTACGGAAGTAACAGGCATCTACCAGCCCAAAGCTGCATATAAAGAAACAGATAAACATCCATTTGCATATCATTGGGAAGATATTCAAGCTGGAATGTCATTAAAAACACATAAACGTACCATTACGGATAGTGATATCATAAATTTCGCAAATCTTACATGGGATCATTTTTATGCACATACCGATATCACCTCTTTGGAAGGTAGTATTTTCGAAAAAAGAACCGCACATGGTTATTTTATAATAGCAGCAGCAGCTGGTTTATTTGTATATCCAAATAAGGGTCCAGTGGCTGCTAATTATGGATTAGAAGAATGTAGATTCCTTCGCCCTCTTTATCATAATGATACTGTTTATGTTCGATTAACTTGTAAAGAAAAAGTAGATAGAGATTCTCCTGGAAAAGAGCATCCATGTGGGATTGTAAAATGGTATGTGGAAGTTTTTGATGCGGAAGATGAATTGGTTGCTATAGCAACTATTTTGACTATGGTTCAGAAAAAGCAAACCATTTTTGTTGAAATGACTTCTGAAAAAATAAACTTTTGTTTAAATAAATTAACTGAAAATTCGAAAGCTAAATGGGGAACTTTAACTCCTCAACATATGATAGAACATTTGGAGTTTACTTATAGAATTGCATCGGGAGAACTACAAGATTTTGAAATAGCAACGCCAGAAAAGATATTAGAGAAAGTTCAAGCGACTCTTTATAATTATGAACCTTTTCCTAAGAAAGTCGATTTTCCTTTACATAGAAAGGGAGCATTAGAAGACTTAAATCATTCAGATCTAACAATGTCAAAAGTTAAATTGTTAGAAGCAAGAGCCGAGTATTTATCTCACTTTAAAGAAAACCCTGAGAGTATTACAAAAAATGTTGTTTTTGGAGAGTTAAATAAATTTGAATGGTATTTATTAGAAAGAAAACATTTAAACTATCATTTTGAACAATTCAATCTTTTATAAAAGATTGAATTGTTCAAAGCACCCGAGAAATCGGGTGTCTCATGAAAAGGAGTTTAAAACATGAAATATTTTCTCTACATAATTACAAATAAAAAAGAAGGCGTTTTATATATAGGATTTACAAAAGGATTAAAGAAAAGAATATATCAACATAAATATAAAGTACATCCAAGTACATTCTCAGCAAGATATAATTTAGATAAACTTGTTTGTTTTGAAGAATTTAATAATGAAGATGAGGCAAGATTGAGAGAAAAGAGAATGAAAAAGTGGAATAGAGCTTGGAAAATAGAATTAATTGAAAAAGATAATCCTAATTGGGAAGATTTATATAATAAATTGACATAAAACATTAAAAAGATTTCCTTTTTTCAAGGGAACACAAAGAAGTGATGACAAAACCTTACGTAAAACAAGATATAGAAAACGGAATTTCAACCATCGAATTCTTCCACCCAGCACATAATAGTCTTCCAGGAGACATCCTTGCAAAATTAGCGAGTACTATAACTGAAGCTGGAAAAAATGATGAGGTAAAAGTCATCATTTTAAAAAGTGGTGGCGAACGAACATTCTGTGCTGGTGCAAGCTTTAAGGAATTAATTAATATTAATGATGCAGAAACTGGAAGGGTTTTCTTTTCAGGTTTTGCAAATGTGATCAATGCCATGCGAAAATGTCCAAAGTTTATTATTGGTCGTATTCAAGGAAAAACAGTAGGTGGTGGAGTTGGTGTTGCATCGGCAACCGATTATTGCATGGCCTCTAAATTTGCTGCTATTAAATTAAGTGAATTAAATATAGGGATTGGTCCTTTTGTAGTTGGACCTGCTGTAGAACGTAAATTAGGATTGACGGGAATGTCACAAATAGCCATAGATTCCAATAGTTTTTATGATGCAGAATGGGCAAGACAAAAAGGATTGTACGCACAAGTTTATGAATCTACAGAGGAGCTTGACGATGCAGTGCAAGCCTTTGCTGAAAACTTATGTAATTATAACCCTGATGCTATGAAAGAAATGAAAAAAGTAATGTGGTCAGGAACCGAAAATTGGGATACATTATTAGCTGAAAGAGCTGCTATTAGTGGACGTTTGGTATTAAGTGATTTTACAAAAGAAAAAATAAAGGGATTTAAATAAAAAAATGTCAAACAGAGCAACAGCGAAGAATCTCAATAAGTAGAGATTCCTCTTTCGTCGGAATGACAAACTAGCAATGAGAATTAAGAAATATAAAATAAATAATAAGATTCCTGCCTTCGCAGGAAATTAATATGATTTATAGTTTTAAAGGACATATTCCAGTAGTTCACAAAAGTAGTTTTGTGCATCCTTTAGCAGCTGTTACTGGAAATGTAATTATTGGCAAAAATTGTTATATCGGTCCTAGTGCTGCCATTCGTGGGGATTGGGGTGAAATTATTTTAGAAGACGGTGTAAATGTGCAGGAAAATTGTACGGTACATATGTTTCCTGGAAAAACAATCGTTTTAAAAGAAGGAGCTCATGTGGGGCATGGTGCAATTATCCATGGTGCTAATTTAGGACGAAATTGTTTAATAGGAATGAATAGTGTTATCATGGATGATGCAGAAATAGGAGATGAATGTATTGTTGGCGCATTATCCTTTGTGAAAGCGAAGGCTAAGTTTTCTAAAAGAAATTTAATTGTTGGGAATCCTGCTAAAACGATAAAAAATGTTACCGATGAAATGATGGAATGGAAAACTGCTGGAACTAAATTGTACCAACAATTGCCATACGATTGTCATGAGAGTTTAAAGGAAGTGGAGCCTTTAAGAGAGATTCCAAAGGATAGACCTAAACAAGAAGATTTTTATAAAACACTTGCTGAGTTGAAAAGAAAGAAATAATAAAATGTCATTCAGAGCGATAGCGAAGAATCTCTAAAAAGATTGCCACGTCGTTACTCTCCTCGCAATGACAACTAACAAACATTAGTTAATAAGAAATGTCAGAGTATAAATTCAAAATGCCTAAACTAGGCGAAAGTATTACCGAAGCTGCCATTATCAAATGGTTTAAAAACATTGGAGATACTATAGAAGAAGATGAGATTTTGCTGGAAGTAGCAACAGATAAAGTAGACTCTGAAGTGCCATCTTTGGTTTCGGGTGTGATTACAGAACTTCTATACAAACAAAATGAGGTTATAAAAATTGGCGAAACCATAGCGATTATCACAACAGATGGTAAAGAACCAAAAGTAAAAGAAAAGCCTACTCAAAAAAAATCCAATAAAAAAGAAAGTAAGCCTTTAAAAAAAGTTTCTTCGTCCATTCCATCCACCTCTTTTAATGTCCCAAATTCTGATTTATATTTCTCGCCACTTATTACAAGTATAGCAAAAGAGCATCATATAAGTTTTGAGGAATTAGCCCGAATTCCTGTTTCAGGAAAAGATGCTCGTCTTCGGAAAAGTGATTTAATGAAATATATTGAGGAAGGACGACCATTTAAATATGCACAACCTATTTCTTCAGAAGGTGGTTTTAAAATACCAGATTTAAAGTTTGATAAAGGAGAAGGTAAAATTGTTGAAATGGATCGTATGCGGCAAATGATTGCCGACCATATGGTTTTTAGTAAGCATACTTCACCCCATGTTACTGCCTATGTTGAAGCTGATTTAACCGAAATGGTTAATTGGAGAAATAAGGAGAAAGTCAATTTTCAAAAAAAATACAATGAAAAATTAACCTTTACTCCCTTGTTTATTGAAGCTGTTTCCAAAGCCATTGTAGATTATCCGATGATTAATTCTTCCCTTGATGGAAAGAATATTATTGTAAAAGAGGATATTAATATTGGGATGGCTGCTGCATTGCCTAGTGGAAATTTAATAGTGCCAGTAGTAAAAAATGCGGACAAGAAAAATTTAGTGGAACTAGCATCGGCTATAAATACTCTTGCAGTAAAAGCTAGAGAAAATAAATTAAAAGTGGATGATACTGCTGGAAGTACTTTTACCATATCTAATGTAGGAACCTTTGGTTCTGTAATGGGAACTCCAATTATTAATCAGCCAGAAGCTGCTATTCTTGCCACTGGAATCATAAAAAAACGAGCAGAAGTAATGGAACGAGAAGATGGAGATTCTATCGAAATAAGACATATGATGTATTTGTCCTTATCGTTTGATCATAGAATTGTAGATGGATTTTTAGCAGGTTCTTTTTTAAGGAGAATTGCAGACAATATGGAAGATTTTAATGTTGACAGAAAAATATAAATATATAAAAGGTCTTTTGAGTAAGACTTAATAAATAAAGCGATGAAAAATATAACTATTACAAAAACGGAACAGTCAAAATTAAGCGAATTAGACTTTGATAATATTCCATTAGGAAAAATATTTACAGACCATATGTTTATCTGTGATTATGATAATGGAGAATGGCATAATCCTCGTATTGAGCCTATAAAAGAAATTGGAACTCATCCAGCCACTATGGCATTGCATTATGGTCAAGCAATTTTTGAAGGAATGAAAGCTACCTTAGATAGTAATGGAGTTCCTTTATTATTTCGTCCTGATAAAAATGCAGCAAGGCTTAATTTTAGTGCAGACAGAATGGGAATGCCAAGTTTTCCTGAAGAACTTTTCTCTGAAGGGTTAAAACAATTGGTAAAAATGGAAAGCAGTTGGATACCACCACAAGAAGGATCTGCAATGTACTTACGACCATTTATGTATGCCGATGAGCATTTTATAGGAATGAGAGCTGCTACAAGTTATAAATTTATAATTATATGTTCTCCTGCAGGGCCTTATTTTAGTGAACGAATTAAACTATTTGCTGAAAAAAAATACATTCGCGCAGCAACGGGCGGAACTGGTGAAGCTAAAGCAGCTGGAAATTATGCAGCAGCTATAAAACCAACTGAAAATGCAAAATCTAAAGGATACAATCAAGTGCTTTGGTTAGATGCTTTTGAACATAAATATATACAGGAAGTAGGGACAATGAATATCTTCTTTAAGATAGCTGGAAAAATCATTACTCCTTTTAGAGATGGTAATATTTTAGATGGAATTACACGAATGAGTGTCATCGATTTATTAAGAGATAAAGGATTTGAAGTTACCGAAAGACCTATCACAATTGATGAGGTGAAAGAGGCTTCAGAAAACGGAAGCTTAGAAGAAGCTTTTGGAACTGGAACTGCTATTGGAATTGCTTATATACAGGAAATTGGAACAGACGAAGGTACTATTCATGTTTCTAACGAAAGTCCAGTAGCAGAAGATATAAACGATACCTTAAATAGTATAAAAATTGGTGCTATTGAAGATAAATTTGGTTGGATGGTTCCAGCAGAATAATTTGCCAAGAGCATTCTCTTTGTCATCCTGAGCTTGATTCAAGATAACAAAAACAGAAATAGTAAAAGGAACAAAATATAGAACCTTGAACAAAAAAATAAACAAACAAACACTAAAAAAAGCCTTTTCTAATCTTTGTACCGCAAAGGCAATGACAGAGTTGTACGAAGAAAATTTTAAAGAGGTTTCTAAATACGTACATGCAACATCTCGGGGTCATGAAGTGATTCAAACAGCAATGGGATTGCAGCTATTGCCTCAGGATTTTGCTTTTCCTTATTATCGGGATGATTCTATGCTTTTAGCCATTGGGATGAAACCTTATGATTTAATGCTTCAAGTATTGGCAAAACGAGACGATCCTTTTTCAGGGGGGAGAACCTATTATTGTCATCCAAGTTTAAGAGAAGACGATAAGCCTAAAATCCCACATCAAAGTTCAGCAACAGGGATGCAAACCATTCCTGCAACTGGTGTTGCTTTAGGTTTTTGGTATAAGGAAATGGAAGAAATTGAAAATGTCATTCAGAGCGAAAGCGAAGAATCTCTTCCTCCAATAGTTATTTGCTCCCTTGGAGACGCATCTGTAACCGAAGGTGAAATTTCTGAAGCCTTTCAAATGGCTGCTTTAAAACAACTTCCTATTTTATATTTAGTTCAAGATAACGGTTGGGATATTTCTGCAAATGCTGCTGAAACTCGAGCTCAAAATGCTGCTGAATATGCAAAAGGATTTAAGGGATTGGAAGCTATTTCAATAGATGGAACCGATTTTGAAGAAAGTTATTCCACTTTGGAAAAAGTAATAAAAACCATTAGAACCGAAAGAAGACCTTTTCTTGTTCATGCAAAAGTTCCTTTGTTGAATCACCATACTTCAGGGGTTCGAATGGAATGGTATCGAGACGATTTAGAGGAGGCTAGAAGTAGAGATCCCTACCCTAAAATGAAAAAGCTATTGGGGGACAATGGTTTTTCAGAAAAAGACATTCAAGAGATTGAAACTAATGCAAAAGAAACGGTAAAAGAAGATTTTAAAAAGGCACTGAAAGCTGAAGACCCAAAACCTGAAGATTTATTTACCCATGATTTTGCACCTACTCCTATTACAGAAGAAAAGGGAGTAAGAGCCCCAGAAGGAGCAGACAAAGTAGTAATGGTAGATTGTGCCTTGTTTGCTATCGAAGAATTAATGACTAAGCACAAAGAGTGCCTTTTATATGGACAAGATGTTGGTGCACGCTTAGGAGGTGTTTTTAGAGAAGCTGCAACCTTAGCCCAAAAGTTTGGAGATCATAGAGTTTTTAATACCCCTATCCAAGAAGCATTTATTGTTGGAAGTACTGTGGGAATGAGTGCAGCTGGACTAAAACCAATAGTTGAAGTTCAATTTGCAGATTATATCTGGCCTGGATTGAACCAACTGTTTACAGAAGTTAGTAGAAGTTGCTATCTCTCTAATGGCAAGTGGCCTGTATCAATGGTTTTACGAGTTCCAATTGGGGCTTATGGGAGCGGAGGACCTTATCATTCGTCCTCTGTAGAAAGTGTTTTGTCTAATATTCGAGGGATAAAAATAGCATACCCTAGTAATGGAGCAGATTTAAAAGGGTTGATGAAAGCGGCTTATTACGATCCAAATCCAGTAGTAATTTTAGAGCATAAAGGCTTGTATTGGAGTAAAGTTCCAGGAACCAAAGGAGCAACATCTGTGGAACCAGCAGAAGACTATGTATTGCCATTTGGAAAAGCTTGGGTTTTACAAGAAATCTGGAAGCAAGAAGACGAAGAAACGCTTTCTATTATTACTTACGGAATGGGAGTACATTGGGCATTAAATGCTTCTGAAGCCTTAGGGTTACAGGATCGAATTGAAGTAGTGGATTTACGAACCTTACATCCCTTAGATTATAAAACAGTATTTAATTCTGTAAAAAAATGTGGAAAATGTTTAGTAGTCACTGAAGAACCTTCAGAGAATAGTTTTTCAAGAGCTTTACAGGGTAGAATTCAGGAAGAATGTTTTAGAGAATTAGACGCACCTGTAATGGTTATCGGTAGTGAAAATATGCCTGCAATTCCATTAAATTCAACTTTAGAACAAACCATGATTCCCTCTACTCAAAAAGTAAAAGAGAAGATAGAAGCTATACTAAACTATTAATTTACGTAATTTGTAAATTAAATTAATTTCTTTTATGTTGTTTCGAGTTTGTGTGTTTTTATTTGTCGTTCAGTGTACAATAGCGCAAGAGTTGGTTACTCCACTTATAGATAGTTTGTCGGTTGTTACTACTGAAAGTGAAAAGTCTAGAATTAGTTTAAAAATTGCTTCCCAATTATCTCATTCAGATTGGGAACGTTCCCAATATTATATAGAAGTTGCTGAAACTGCTGCCCTTGCTACAGAAGATCTTAAAACCCTAGCAAATTATTATATAAAAACTGGCGAGATATATTATAAGAAAGATGCCTTGGATGTAGCCTTAGATTATTATTTAAAGGCGTATGAATATTATAAAGACAAAGATTTTTCAGAAAGATACGTTTTAGAAAATCACCTAGCTATTACCTATGCGAGGGTGGAAAATGAAGAGGTAGCCATAGATTTTTTCAGAAGGGTTTATCAATATCAAATAGAAAAACAAGACAGTTTACCCCTTGCAAAAACGTTAAATAATATTGGTAATCTTTACATGGAAATCCAGATAGATTCTTCTATTATTTATTATCAAAAGGCGTTAAAAATTGCAGATGTGCTAAAAGACAATAGCCTTTACTTCTATTTATACACCAATTTAGGAAGAGTATATCGTATAAGCAAACAATACGATACCTCTAAAAATTACTTTAATAAAGCAATTTTAACATTAAACGAGCATAACAATCTTAGGAATATAGCGTGGTTATATAATGAGTTTTCTGAATACTACTTAAATCAATCTCAGCCAGATTCAAGTATTTATTATGCAGAGAAATCGTATAAAATATCTGATAGTTTAGCTCCTTATAGTTTAGAATGCCTAAAATCTGTAGAGTTACTTTACACCTCCTATAAGTTTAATAGTGAATTTGAAAAAGCAACTAATTATTTTGATCACTTTAACAGAATAAGTGATACCATAAATATAGAAGAGAAAAAGGTTAACGTTGAAAAAATACTTATTGAAGAAGCTCACAAAACCCAAGATAAAATTCGATCCCTAAAGGAAGGAGAACAGCGATTAAAGTATTTAATATTTGGTTTAAGTTTGTTTGTTTTACTATTAATAGTTACAATATTATTAGTAAAGTACAGAAATAAACTAAAAAACACACAGTTAGAAAATGAGTTGATATTGACTAAACGGAAAGAGTTAAATGCTAGTTTAGAAATTAAGAATAATGAACTTATTGGAAAAGCAATGACTGAAATTCATCGAACAGAAATCATTGATGAAATTCTACTAGAATTAAAAAACATAAAACGAAAAGCAGTAAAAAAGGAAACACAACAAGCTATAGATTATATAGTGAAGAGATTAGAAAGAGATACAAATAGTGATATTTGGAAAGAATTTGAAGTGCGTTTTGAGCAAGTTCATGAGTCTTTTTACAAAAACCTTATTTTAAAACATCCCGATTTAACTTCAAAAGATAAGCGATTATGTGCGCTTTTAAAATTAGATCTAACATCTAAAGAAATAGCTCAAATTACTGGGCAATCTTTTAAATCTGTTGAAAATGCACGTACTCGACTTAGAAAAAAACTAGAAATTACCAATTTAAAAACAGATTTATCTACATATCTCTCTAGTTTTAATTAGTATTCTGAATTTATACACATAAAAATAGCCAACTTTTAATTTGTTAAAATACACAGGTATAGTCATTTACAATAAAATGAGTGGTAAATTAGTGTGTTAAATTTTCAATAGAGTGATTTTGTAAGGGGTGAAAATTAAATTTAAGAGCGCCCTAATTCTATTTTTGTACTGTAGCTATTCGAATTTTCAATTATACTTAAAAATGAAAACAAATAGAGAAAGAGAACAAGAAAAAGATCTACTGAATAAAATTCAGAATGATAATAAAGTAAAAAAGAAAGCACTAAAAAAGATCATCAAAGCACTTGATAAAAAGAACAATAATAATAACTTAAACTAAAAAATATGAAAACGATTAAAATTACATTTTTAATAATATTTGCATTATTAGTGTCGATTAATGTAAATGCACAATGGATAACCGACACTGATGTTAATACTCTAGTAGTGGATTCAGAGGGATTAGATATGCAGGCTATAAGCTCTATAGATGGTAAAACATATATTGTATTTTGGGAAGCAGTAGATGCACCCACAAATATTGAATTGCGTTTACAAATATTAGATGTAGATGGTACACAATTATTAGGTGATAATGGAATGTTGGTAAGTGATGTAATCCCAATGAGTACTTATACTGTTATTTGGAGTATAGTAACAGATAATGAAGGGAACCTTTATATTGGTGTTACAGGAACAGGAGGAGGAGAACAAGCCTATGTTTTTAAGTTAGATAGTAGTGGGAATCATTTATGGGGAGCCAATGGTGTTAATATAGGTTCTGGATATGCTGTAAATATATTGCCATTATCCACTGGAGAAGCTATCGTTTCTTGGTGGCCTGCTGATGAGAGTGTAATACAAAAATATGATGCTTCTGGGAATGATATTTGGGATGCTCCACATCCAGTTGTAGGTGATGGAAATTCTACTGTTCCAGCAAATATGTTTGAATTAACAGATGGAGATTTTATAATGGTTTTTCATAGCATTACTTTTACTATTTACGCTGATTTATACGCGCAACGATACAACGCTGATGGAGATTCTCAATGGACAGATGCAACAAAGCTATCAGAACATTCCTTGCAATGGAATATACCATACAGTGGAGTAAACGATGGCGATGTTGTTTATATGGGATATAGAGCTATTCATGACAACCGATTTGATTCTTACTTACAAAGAGTGAATTCTGATGGAACATTGCCCTGGGGTATTAATGGGATGGACTTTGACACAAATCAAACTGATTTTGAAATGGACACAAAAATAGCATATGAGTCTGGATCACAATATGTATGGGCAGTTTGCACTTATACCAATACAAGCCAGTCTGAAAAAGGAGAATATGTGCAAAAATTTGATAAGGAAACAGGAGAAAGACAATTAACTGATAATGCTAAAGTAATTTACCCAATTGGCGATGAAAAAGTACACTCTGGTTCTTTACAATTAAAAGAAGATAGCCCTTTAATCTTGTTAAAAAGTGGAATGGATAATGGTGTAAGTCCAACGACATTAAATACTTTATATTTGGATGGAAACGGTGATTTTGCTTGGCCAGAAGAAACGATGCCTTTAGCAACATTCTCGGCAAATAAAAGTAGAATTCAATATACAACACCAGTTAACAATCAAAGTGTAGCTGTTTTTATTGAAGACAAAGGAACAGGATCAAAAATTTATGCTCAAAACTTTATGGATGAAGAATTATCTATAAATGATTTTGAAAATGAAAATGCTATCTTTTTTGTAAATCCAGTTTCAGAAATTTGGAATTTAAAAAGTAAAAATGCCATTTCATCTATATCCATTTATAATGTATTGGGACAATCGATTTTTGAATTGGTAAACGATTCTTCTAATGAAGTTTCTATAAATACAGAAAATTGGAATTCAGGAATGTATATTTTAAAAGTTACTACGGAAGTAGGAGTAATTTCAAAACAGATTATTAAAAATTAATTCCCTAGTTAATTTTAAAAAAAAAGACTGTCCTTCTTAATTTAAGAAGACAGTCTTTTTGATTTTATAAGTGTTTAGATAAAGTTTAGAAATAATAATTCAGACTTAAATTGTATGCACTAGTGTCCACCACAAAAGGATAATAAATGATTACTTCACCAAAACGGAAACTCAAGTCGTTTTCATATTCTGTAATGTAACTAAGAGTTAAGCCTAAATGTTTACCGTTTTTAAGTTTGTATAATAGACCCACTTTTGGAATGAAAAGATTACTTTGATTATTATCTTTAAAAGAAATAGTTCCCATTTTCCCATCATAATGATCTGAAGTAAATCCATAACCAATACCTAAAAATGGTTGTATTGTTCCATTTTTATTAAATAAATATTCAATGCCAATTGTAATACGATAGGTATTTAATTTATAATTTAATGGAGTAAATCCATTATTATATTCGCTATCCCCTGTAAAATTCATAGAAAAGTCGAAATCGAAATAAAGGTTTCCCTGTAAATTCCCTGTAAACCCAGGAGAAGCAGCAATACCTAGGCCAAGCCCATAACCTGTGTTGCTATTTGAATCAAAGCCATTTACAGTTGTATTGTTAAACTGAGTTTGAAACCCAGCATAAAACCTATAGGTATCTGTATTGTAAGTGTTCGCATTTTTCATTTCATCTTCTGTTGGAGTATAATCCCCATAGGCACAAGCATTATATTCTGAAACGATTCCTCTTAATATGCGTTCATTTATTTCATCAGATTTATAAATAATATCTCTTATTTTATTACAATCTTTAAAAAGAACCCCTAAAATACCAGGTATTTGAGCTTTATTTTCCTCAAGATTGATGATTTTACCTAAACCATTTTCCATTAGGATTAAATAGTCAGAATTGTTTAAATCTGATAAAGATGCTTTACCATTTTCTAATGAATGGGCTAAATAGGTATTGTCTTCAAATGTCATCATCGAATATATTCGGCCACTCATGGTTATCTGAGAAATACTATTAAAACTATAGGTCTGCGTGTTTCCATCTTTTTTCAGATAGACTTTGCTTTCTGAATTATCAATAGATAAACGCCCTTCAATGGTTTGGTTATTATTGTCTGTAATGCTTCCAGATTTATAAAACTGTGCATTTACAGAAGTACAAAACAATACAAGGAAAATAAAATAAAAATGTTTCATAAAAGATTATATAAAGAGGGTTAGTGTATTATTAGATTTGGATTTATTTTGTTTCAGATCCCGGAGGATACTGTGCAAGAATTTTTGTTACAATTTCTTTAATACGAGCTTCTTTTTTCTCCACAGAACTCATTACAAGATCTCCAACTCCAATTCCTTGCCAAACAAGTTCATTTTTATTTCGATCGATTAAATCTATAAACAAAGTACCTTCTGGAGTAGATGAAGCGTATGTTCCTCCTCCGTACCAGCCACCATATCTGTAACCATATCCGTAGCCATAACCATAACTGTTATATATATCAATTCGCTCTCTTTCTTTAGTAAATATGCTAATTAACATATCTGGCGTTTCTGAAACGGTCATCCCTTTTAAGGTTAAATTTGCTTCAATTTCCCGCATGATCCTCTTTTTGTCTAGATCAGATATTTTTGCTTTATCTATACCAGGCTTGTAAAAAGCAAAAGTTTTGTATTTAGAAAAATTGGTTTTAGAGTCATAATCTGAAACCACTCTTACTGTAGAACAAGAAGAAAGAGTTAGAGTAAAAATTAATGCGATAAGAGAAAGAGTTTTCATAAGATTACATTTTATTTATTAATTCATCATCAACAAAATTTGGAAGAGTAACCTGCAACATAGGATTTTTTTTCATAGCCCTTTTTATGGCAAATACAGCTTCATTATTTCTAGCCCAACTACGTCTTGCAATACCATTATTTACATCCCAATAAAGCATAGATTCTAAACG
Source organism: uncultured Flavobacteriales bacterium (assembly GCA_913063255.1). Classification (GTDB taxonomy): domain Bacteria; phylum Bacteroidota; class Bacteroidia; order Flavobacteriales; family Flavobacteriaceae; genus Marifrigoribacter. The sequence goes on from CAJXYJ010000001.1 coordinate 20,765, forward strand.
TCGTTGCGCGTCCTTACTGCCATCAAGAACCATACCAAAGCCACCGTTTACTACTTCTCCCCAGCCAACGCCACCACCATTATGGATGCTTACCCAGGTTGCTCCTCTAAAGCTATCCCCTATTACATTTTGTATTGCCATGTCTGCAGTAAATTGACTTCCATCATAGATATTTGAAGTTTCTCTATAAGGGGAATCGGTACCAGACACATCATGATGATCTCTACCTAAAACTATCATTCCAATTTTTTCTTCTGAAATTGCTTTGTTAAAAGCAGTTGCAATTTTCATTCTACCTTCGGCATCTGCATAAAGAATTCTTGCCTGAGATCCTACAACCAATTTGTTTTCCTGTGCACCTTTAATCCATTGAATATTGTCTTGCATTTGCTGTTGTATTTCAGAAGGTGATGTTTTCATCATTTCTTCTAAAACCTCACAGGCAATACGATCTGTCTTTTTTAAATCTTCAGGATCTCCAGAAGCACAAACCCAACGAAAGGGTCCAAAGCCATAATCGAAACACATAGGTCCCATGATGTCTTGTACATAACTTGGATATCTAAAATCTCTTAAAGGATTTACAGTATCTAATACATCAGCTCCAGCTCGAGAGGCTTCCAATAGAAAAGCATTCCCATAATCAAAAAAGTAAGTTCCTTTAGCAGTGTGTTTATTTATAGCATCAGCTTGACGACATAAACTTTTTTGAACTTCAGCTTTAAAAGCTTCCGGGTCATTTGCCATCATTTCGTTGGATTCTTCTAAAGTAAGTCCAACCGGATAATATCCACCTGCCCAGGGATTATGAAGTGAGGTTTGGTCACTTCCTAAGTCGATATAAATATTTTCTTCATCAAATTTTTCCCATACTTCAACTACATTACCATCATAAGCAATAGACACCGTTTCTTTATTAGAAACTGCATCCCTAACACGAGAAGCCAATAGATCTAAATCTAAAATCACTTCGTCTACCCATCCTTGAGAATGCCTAGTTTCGGTGACCTTTTCATTTACTTCAGCACAAACCGTTACGCAACCAGCTATATTTCCAGCTTTAGGTTGTGCACCACTCATACCACCTAATCCCGAAGTTAAAAATAAACCTCCTTGAGTATCTTTTTTAATTTTTCTGAAACCATTTAATAAAGTAATGGTAGTTCCATGAACAATTCCTTGAGGCCCAATATACATATAACTTCCAGCGGTCATTTGTCCATATTGTGTAACCCCTAAAGCATTGAATTTCTCCCAATCGTCTTGTTTGGAATAATTTGGAATCATCATCCCATTGGTAACTACAACTCGTGGGGCATCTTTATGTGAAGGGAATAAGCCTTGGGGATGACCAGAATACATTACTAAAGTTTGCTCTTCGGTCATTTGAGATAAATACTGCATCGTTAAAAGATACTGTGCCCAATTCTGAAAAACAGCACCATTTCCACCATAGGTAATAAGTTCATGAGGGTGTTGTGCAACCGCATAATCCAAGTTGTTTTGTATCATTAACATGATAGCTTTTGCCTGTTCACATTTTCCAGGATATTCTGAAATAGGACGTGCGACCATTTTGTAATCTGGACGCAATCGATACATATAAATTCGCCCGTAAGTTTCTAACTCTTCTTGAAACTCGGGTAGGAGTGTAGCATGGTGTTTTGGATCGAAGTAACGAAGTGCATTGCGAAGTGCTAATTTTTTTTCTTCAGAAGTTAAAATATCTTTACGCTTTGGTGCGTGGTTTATAGATTCTTCATAGGGCTTTGATGCAGGAAGTGCAACAGGAATTCCTTGTTTTATCTCTTCTTTGAATGTCATTTTTTTTGGGTATTAGTTTTTGAATCAAATCCATAGGGACAATGCCTACAATTACTCTCACAGCAATAGCCTCTTTTTAAAAGATATTGTTCTGTAAAGCATTTATAACCCTCGGGAGTGAGGTAAAAATCACCATCTTCTAAAGGAATATGTTTTTTAATGTAGGACATTTTACAAAAGTAACAATTTCTTAAATTGTTTGAAGAATTGTTTTTGTGAATTGAGGGTAATTAGTAATCTTTAATGTTGAAGTGTTTATATGGTATTTGTTTTGAGGAAGTAGTTTTAATTATTTTGTTATGTATAAATGATGCAGGGAACTCATTTTAATTTAAAAACCCGTCAGCAAAATTAATTGAGGACGGGTTTTAAATAATAGGAATTGAAAATTATATTATTCCTTCACTATTTTTTTAGTAATAGACCCACTTTCTGTATAGATTTTAACAAAGTATAAAGCCGAGTTTAAATTTGTTAGATCGACTTGATAATTGTTATTTGTATTAAAATCAATATTATTTACTTTCCTTCCTCTAACATCATATACTTCAATATTTATAATATCTTCTTGTGGAGATATTATGTTTAGAATATTTTGTATTGGGTTAGGATAAATATAAATATATTGCAATGTATCTGAAGTCCCTAAAACAACTTCTGTAAAGACCAATTCAAATCTATCTATTTGATGCCCTTCATTTGAAGTAAAACTATAGTCTGTTTCCGATAAATTAGTCCGAGTATTTAATAAATTGTCTTTTAAATAAACTGTAGCATTACTAATTAATTCCCCTTCTAAAGAATTTATCGATATTGTATATTCTTGATATTCTTCTACGTGAGTAGTAAACCCTAGTGGAATGATATGATCCTCATTAAATACAGATCTTCCTTGAATTCCCAATTCTTTTTCACTATTTAAAGAATACAAGGATATAGGTGTGGCCATTCGTTTGCTATCGTAATTCTGATCGTAGCCATCGGTTGCTAATTCGGTAAAGCCAATTAATGTTAGTCCTCTTAGTCCATAAGTATCATTACTAACTTTTAAATATAATCTATCGATATCCGATTCATTATTTCTATACCCAGTATTTGGACCTGTAGAACGCATGGTATTGTTAAAAGTAATAGTTCCTGCTCCACTAGCCTTTATCCCAAAACCTTGACCAGATGGCAATAGGTTGGTTGGAATACTCCCCCCATTTGGAGCTACTAAACCCCCAGTAGCATTACGAGAGGAAATATCTCCCATATTATAGTTTGCGGAAGAATAACCAGGATAATTTGAATCTACTGCCATAAGATGCTCCCAGAAATACACTACCCCACCTGCATTATTATTGGCATTTAAAAAATCATCTATTCGTATTGCTGAAGCATAAGGATTACTTAATACATTAGGACTGTCATTTTGATTGTCGCCAAATATGGTCGTATAAGTTATAACTCCATTATTAAGGGTTCCTGTATTATAGTTTGTTGTTAATGTACCTCCAGCTGCTGATGGGCGTACCAAATACCCTTCTCCAGGTGTTAATAATCCTGTATGTGTAATCCAGTTATCGCCATTATCATCCGCAAAATTCACTGCAAGGGGATCTTGATCTTCAACTTCAGCATTTGGATTAAATAAATTAGTGTCATGGTACCTTACCATAGTGCTTACACTATACTCTACTTCTCTTGTAGCTCCAGTCATGGGGCTTCCTAAAATTGTAAAGTCGAGAGGTTCTAATGCCGTAGTTATTTTCTCTACTGTAATACTACCATTATTTGTAACTAAAGCTGCATCGTCTACTTGTACAACAGATCCTTCATGTTCTACAAATAAAGTTCCATCCACTAAAATATCTCTTGTAATATCTAAATATCCACCAGAATTTATAGTTACTGCTTTTCCAGTTTCTATTTCACAAGAACAAGCTGTTACATCTCCAAATGAAGTTGTATCATAATTATCGCTAAATAATGCCTCACTACCTAAACCTGGAGTAACATCCCAAGAGCCAGAGGCAAAAGTAGAAGTTGGGGATTGTACAGTAACCACTGCAATGCAATTTGAAGTATTTCCATAATCGTCTTCCACTGTAAGTGTAACATTAAAAGTATTTCCCACATCATCACAGGTGAAAGTCGTTTGACCGTCAATAGTGCTTTTAACAATTCCAAAATTATCTGTTGATCCGCCATCTAAATCTGAGGCATTGATGGTAACAGAGCCTGTTACCGCATCTAAAGTTGCTGTGTATGCTTGACATATTACAACAGGATCTACATTATCGAAATTTGGGTCTTTAACAATGATAAGTCCTTCGTCCAAATCACTAATAATTATATTACCACTTTCGAAGAAGGGATAAACATTCCATGATCCGTGGAATGTGGCAGCATTAGTGCTTGGGTGAGTGTCAAAATAACTATCTTCTGTAAAGGTAGGAGTAGGGTTTCCATTAACATCCTCGTCATAAAGGCCATCCACTTTCATCACTCTCATACCAGCGTTGTAATTAGCTAAGTAAAAACGATTTCCTACCACATATCCATTATGGTCTATGGCGATGCTTGTCGCTGATGTGTAGGTATGATGTAATATTGGATTATCCAGATCTTTTAAATCGAAAATAAACGTTCTGGTACCACCACCTATGTTCTCTTCGTCCACCTCATCTCCTACAATAAAAAAGCGTTGGTCTTCGGTAAACCATCCTTGGTGTGTATAATACTTATTGGAGTAAGTTACTTCTCCAATGAGAGAAGTGGCATTCTTATTTGTAACATCGTAAATTCTTACATAATCAGTTCCGCTAAAAGCACCAATCAATATTTCTTTTCCTTGATGTTCCGTATCAGGACCATTATATACCACAACTTGAGCATCATGACAATAACTGCCGGGAAACTCAATAATAGATAAAGTTGCCATTGGATCTTGAATATTAACCATAAGGGGAGCCCCACTATTGGTTGAACCACCAAGAATATATGCATATCCAGTATCTTCATTGATAATAACATTATGTGCTTTTCCTTTATTGTTGGGATTTCCCGATCCCCAATCTAAATGGTTGTCTTCCGAAAATATTCTCATACTTGCATTTGCACCTGGACTAGTGGATAATCCTCTTAACTTTGTTAGGTCAAAAACCTGCATTCCATGATTACCATTACTATCACTAACTATAAAAGCATAATTGTTATAGACCTTTACATCGCGCCACCAGCTAGTACTGGTTTCAGACTCTAGCCTACCCAAAAACCGTGGGGCAGTAGGGACTGAAATGTCTACAAAAGCAGTACCGTCGTTCATACATACAATGGCATATTCTTTACCGTCCAAAGGGTCTGTCCATCCCCAAGAATCTGTAGCTTCCATGGGGTCATTGCTGCCATAACCCAATCCTCCCATATCAATAATCTCAATTTGACTTTGAAGGTCGTAACCATCACAAGGAAATCCTCCAGCCATTCCACTAGAGCAAGGGGTTTGTGCATTTAAAGAACAAGATAGGATGATGGCGAATGTTAGTAGTAATAATTTTTTCATAAGTAGGCATTTTATATTTAATAAGTAAGCTGATTAATTAATCGTCAACGTAGGTAAACTCTACAGAACAAGGAAGGTCACGGCCTACATAGCCTTGGCCTGCCAATGTATTAGGAAAGTTAGTGTACGTATAATTGTTTACTCTAAGGCTAAAGGTATAGGGCATATCCGCTGTGAGGTATTCGGTATAAACAACAGAGGAATAATGAGGTATACCCTCAGTTAATACCCCCTCTATATCATTGTAGACGCCATAGGCATGCATATAAATCCAGCCATCAGCGAATGTTTCTATATTTGCCGTAGGGTCAATTATATTTGTTGCTCCTTGAGAAAAAAAGAATACAAAATCACCTTCTGTAGAACCCATAGATATTAAATTTCCAGCGTAGTAATTGTTAATTTGACCAGCAGCAAAATTAGTACTCACCATAATTTTATATATGCCCGAGTACTTAGGAGTAAATGTCTGGTTTACTAATCCTGTAATGCCATCGGAATTGGTATTGACAGTAGAGGCAGTCGTAAGTGATCGACGTGTAGGTCTTACTAGGGCTGTCTGATCAAATTTGCTGTAATCCTCTCTAATAAATTGTCCAACCCATTTAGCACCGTCCCAAACATACAAACCTGGATATACATCGTTAGCTCCGGTTTGGGATTTATAGGTATTATAAACCGTGGTTCCTACCGCTAGATTGGGACCATTTGTATTTACCACGGGTGCTTCAACTATCGTACTAGATAGAGCAACTCTTGGGTAAACTAAGCCTTGGGTACTTGTATTTAAGTGCATTGCGCCTTCAGGAGCTGTAGTATTTACCCCCACTTGTGCATACGTCAAGTTTGACATTGCAAAGCAAGCTAGTAGCGCCAAGATGATATGAAAATTAAAAGTTGTATTCATGCTAATTGTAATATTTTTTAAAATCCTATTACTCACCTATATATGTGAACTCTATAGTACATTTAATGTTATTGGTTACGGTAATATACCCCCTACCATCGATGCCTGCACCTATGTTTCCATCTTCTTCAAAGCCTGGGGCATTTTCTTGGTTAAAATTTAAACTAAACGTGTAGGTGTTGTTTGTTTCAAGTTCGGACTCCATAACATAAAAGGTTTGGGTGTAATTATTAGTATAAATACTGTGATCTGTAGCAGGGTTGTTAAATAGATCGTCAGTATTGTATCCAGAAAAAGAACGGGCATTAATTGTTTTTGGCGTACCCCCATTAAAGGTAAATGTAAATTCCCCTTCTTCGGCACCAAAATTAACATATTGAGTACCTGTAGGTGCATCTATCGCACCGCCTCCATAATGAACCGTTAGTTTAATTTTGTAACTTCCATTGTATTTAGGACTAAAAGGATAATTTGAAGTGACATCAAAAAGGATGGCTTCGTCTCCTAACAACGAAGAAGGTCTTGTATTGGTAGCTAACGAAATTTGCTCAAAGATTATGTTGTCTCTTTTACTAAACTGTGGCACCCAAACAGAACCATTCCAAACATAAATACCAGGATAGACACTATTGGCTATATTGGTTGGGGTGTTGGTATTGGTATTGTACACGGTTGTACCTTGAACAATAACATTTGAACTCGATGGATTAGGGTTGTTGATTTCTTGAACGGTTACATCGTCTAAGGCAACCACAGGATATACAAATCCATTTTTGATGTTCGAAATTCCTGTGGCACTACTAATATCTAGCGCACCTTCGGGTGTAGCCGTGTTTACTCCAACTTGAGCAAAAATAGACGGCGCTATTGCGAGGAATGATATGAAAAGAAATGTTTTGAACTTCATGCTTAATTTATTTATTATTCACCAATAAAACTTACTTCAACGGTGCAGGGAGTATCAAACCCAACGTGGCCATCTCCACCATCAAAACCAGCCGCACCCATACCGTCAGAGTTACCATTATCTCCTTCACCATCAAAAGCAAAGGCTGTGTCTTGAGTAAACGTTAAAGATATAGGGGTTGGAACACCCGCTGTAAGTACTTCGTAAAAAACCACCGTATATTGTTTCCAAATACCAAAATAAATTCCATTTCCAGGAGAACTTGCCCCACCACTGTTATTCTTTTCGTAGGCAAGAGAATAGGAACCTACAGTAATTGTTTTTGTGGTACCGTTAAAAGTAATTGTAAAATCACCTGTCATCCTTGCAATGTTCATTTCGCCATTACTTCTATCCGCAGGGGGACCAGTCGTTGTAGGATTCTTAGTGATGCCACCTCCAAAATTAACGTTTACTTCAATGCGATAGGTACCTGTAAATTCGGGAGTAAATGTTTGGCCGTTCACACCATTTATACTTCTAGGTGTATTGGATCGAGTACGCATATTCTGCACACTTTGTTCGTATAACACATATTGCTTTTTACTAAATTGAGATAACCATTGTGTACCATCCCATACGTATATTCCTAGTGCAACATCATCAGAAACACCTACAACGGTTCCATTTGAAGTTGCGTTCGTATTATAGACCACAGTACCTATTGCTAGCGAGCCACTACCGTCTGGATTGGCAACGGGGGATTCTTGATATCTGTCTTCTAATGCTACGACGGGAAGCACAACCCCTTGCGTGCTACTCTCTACATCCAAAATCCCATTTGGAGTTAAGGTGCCTATACCTACTTGACCAATGGCATGTATAAATATAAAACCAATAATAAAGAGACTAATAAAGTTTTTATTTACATTCTTAAAGTTCATATAAAAGGGGGAAAAGTATATTGTTAATTATATGCAATTATACAAATATTAACTAATATAAAGCAAATGAAAGCTATACGTTATAAGATAAATAAAAAACAGCTAATGTTTAAAAAAAATAACACTTCCAGGATATTTTATAGTATTAAGTAAATATTAATAGATAGTCTAAAATATTTTGAACTTAAACTATTTCAAATCAACTTGTTTTTCTATTTTGCGCAAAAATTTAATTATTGTTTTCTAATAAATTAGATATAAAAAATCGTAAAATTCCTTTAGAAGAGTTTTTCGATTCAAATTGTTCTCTTTTTGTTAAAAGGGAAGATAATTTACACCCTGATATTTCTGGAAATAAATATCGAAAATTAAAATATAATTTACTTGAAGCCAAAAAACTAGAAGAAAACACCCTTTTAACTTTTGGTGGTGCTTTTTCAAATCATATTTCAGCTGTTGCTGCAGCAGGAAAAGAATTTAATTTTAAAACTATTGGCGTAATAAGAGGGGAAGAATTAATTCATAAAATAGAGTCGAACGCCACATTATCCTTTGCTGAAAAATGTGGAATGAAATTTCATTTTATTTCTAGGGAAGAATATCGGCAAAAAGAAGAAATTGAATTTATTGAGAATTTGAAAAATATTTTTGGTAATTTTTATTTAATTCCAGAAGGAGGAACTAATAATTTAGCGATAAAGGGATGTGAAGAAATTCTAACAGCAATCGACAATGAATTTGATTATATCTGTTCTCCAGTTGGAACAGGCGGGACTTTAGCTGGTTTAATTAAATCTTCTCTACCACATCAAACTGTGATAGGATTTTCAGCATTAAAAGGAACATTCCAATCTTCAGAAATAGAAAAATATACTCCTAAAACTAATTATAAAATCATCGATGATTATTGTTTTGGAGGGTATGCTAAAATAGATGAGCAACTTATTCGTTTTATAAATAACTTTAAAGAAAAAACAAATATTCCCTTGGATCCAGTTTATACAGGAAAAATGTTATTTGGGATATTAGACCTTATAGATAAAGGAATGATAAAGCAAAATAGCCGTATTTTAGCAATCCACACTGGAGGCTTGCAAGGAATAATAGGAATGAATCAATTATTGAAAAAGAAAAATTTACCTCAAATAATATATTAAATGTTTCAAAATTTTATAAAATTATTTTTTATCACTATAATTTTGCTTAGTAGCTGTAAATCGAAAAAAAAGATTGCATCAAGTAACAATAAAACAAAACCAAAAACAGAACGTGTTGTAAAGAAACCTAAGTCAACAAATGCTAATAGTAAAATTACAACTACTAAAATTAAGCCCACTCCAAAAAACGCTTCTTATACCGAGATTGTAGCAATTTACATTGATAATTATAGTACAATTGCTAAAGAAGAAATGGTGCAATATGGTATTCCAGCAAGCATTACATTGGCACAAGGAATATTAGAAAGTGGTGCAGGAAGGGCAGAGTTAAGTAAAAAGTCGAACAATCATTTTGGAATTAAATGTCATAAAGGATGGACAGGAGAACGCGTATATCATGATGATGATGAATTGCAAGAATGTTTCAGAAAATATAAAGATCCAAAATATTCATTTAGAGATCATTCATTATTTTTAACACAACGAAGTCGCTATGAAGATCTGTTTTCTTATAAAAAAGACGATTATAAATCTTGGGCAAAAGGATTGCGAAAAGCTGGATATGCTACAGACCCTAAGTATCCTCAAAAATTAATTAGTATCGTGGAAAAGTATAAGCTTTATACTTTTGATGATGAAGTTTTAGGAAAGAAGTCTAAAAAGAAAAACAAAAATGACCCTAAAGTTAAAACCTATATTGTTGAAAAGGGAGATACGCTTTATAGCTTATCTAGAAAATTTAATGTTACTGTAGATTCCTTAAAAGAATATAATGGTTTAGAATCTAATACAATTTCAATAGGACAAGAATTGTATATACATTTAATTAATAACTAAAAATTATTCCTATAAAAAAAGACTGTCTTAATAGACAGTCTTTTTTTATAGGAATAAGAAAAATAGTTTATTGCTCTAAAGAGCTAAGCCATTTAGCATATTGTTTTTCATTTAAAGTAGTTTTCATAGCTTTCATAAAAACATCATCTGTTTTCTTTTTGTCTGCTGCTACTTGCGAATTATTAATGTCTTTTCCATTAACAAGCTTTCTGTAATTCACTTCTTTAGTAACAAAAGCTCTATATAATGTTCTACTTTGATCTCCAGATAAGCCTAATTGTGTTGTAAGTTCTGCAACTTGAGTTTTAGCAACAACTTCAGGTCTTGTTTCATCTTCTGATAAACTTTGAGCTGAAATAGTTTGTACGCTAAGCATCATTACAAATGCAAATGCAATAAGGGATAATAATTTTTTCATTTTATTTTAATTTAGGTTACTAATTTAATAATTTTAGATTCTATAATCCAAGAATTAAGCCAAAAAAGTTAATAAAATTAATCTTCTATAGCTTCTAAGTATTCTAATAACATTACTACAGCTTCATCATGTACCAAACTTCTACCTATTTGAGGCATCAAATATGTTGGTACAGTACTTTGAACTCGACTTTCAATTTGTCCTCTATGTGAGTAAATACCAGTGGTTTCGAAATCGGTTTCAAGTCTGAAATCTAATAAAAATCCTGTAGGGACATATCCTCCTGGTAAATGACAATGCGCACAATTAATATCGATATAGCCTCTTCCTCTTTCAAAAATATCGAAATTAGCTTCATCTTCCCAGTCTGGTAATACTGTTACTTCTGAAACATCTGACAATCCTTCTAGTAATCCTTCATTAATAAAAAATTGCAATTGATTCATATTGATTTCACCATTTTGTGGATTGAAATTCATATTTCTCAATTTTGGCCCAATTGGCACTTTTTCCTCATAAATATGATGACAAGTGATGCAATCATCATTTGCTGGAATTTGATAGGTAATATCTTGTGTAATTCCTTCTGCATTTAAATAACTGATTGAAACTTGACTGCTATTATCGGTATAAATTGCATCCGTCTGATCCTCATTCCATTTGTAATTTCCTATCTTCCATGTGCCTTCGGTCTTTATTAAAACGCGTGTTTCAATAATTATTTTATTTGAAGAGGTATTGCTTTCATCTTCATAATAATAAAATGTTTTTGAAATTAAGGTGTTGTCAGGAAAATCGGGTAAATTACTACTTCCATTATACTGCATTGCTTCTCCTTCTGGTAGGCGTAGGAGTCTTTGTTTATGTGCGTAATCTGTAAAAAGCTTGCTGTTTAACTCAAATAAATGAACATCTTCAGCAGGAGTTAAATCAGATAATAATCCACCATAAACTCCCATGTCTGATAAATTAGTTTCGAAAGTTAATGGGATTATAGGATCTGGTTCGCCATCGTCTGTAGCAACATATCCATCATCATCACTTCCGCAAGAAGTTGTTATTAAAGCCAATACAGATAAGCCTAGAATAAAATACTTTTTCATTTTCATTAAATTTTCGCCTAAAATACAAATTTGAAATAAACGAAAGCAGTTTTTAGAAATATTTAAGAGTTTCCTTTAAAGATTTTATTAAAGGTATTGCGTTATTTTAAAATTAGGGTCTTGATAATTTTTAATTAAAATGGTTTGCATTTTAACCAACGGATATTTTGTGCTAAGAAAATTATTTAAGGATTCGACTTAATCCATTGAAAAGATTTTTTTCTAATATTTCATAAGATCCGTCAGATAGAAACAATTCTTTTATTTCGTTGAATAAAGTTTCTTTTTCATCTTTTGAGTAGCCATGCTTCTCCATAGAATAAAGCATTTTTTGTATACTTTCATAATCGCTACTCTTAGTCACTTCAAATTGAATTTTCTCAAAATGATCTATTTTAATTTTTGACTTAATATAATCTGTTTCTTGTTTTGATACTACAAAATCAGCTTGTGAACAATACATTAATATATATGCTTTTAACTCATCTTTTGACCAGTTCGTTTCAAATTCATTCATTTTTTAAAATTTTAAATAAGGATTAATTAACATCAATAAGCTATATAGTATTATAGCATAATAATATTCATAAAATTAATGCTTTTTGTTTAATCTGAATTAAATAATCTTACTAATTTACTTTATTAATCAATGTTATGATTAGGTTATCTATTAATAGGGCAATAAATTTGAAACCGTAAAATAAAAAGAAAAAAGAGAGTGCCTAAAAGTGATAGATGAAGAATGACTCCTTAAATAAAAAATTACGGTCTTCTATTCTTCTTTAATTTTGAGTTTATAGCAAAAAAAACTACAGTTAGAAATATGATGGACAAACCTACAGCAATCATTTTATTTAATGATAAATTAGAAAGGAACCAAAGGATGGCGATTGAGGATAATATAGGAATAGTAGCTCCTCCAGGAATTCTAAAGGATTTTGAATCTGTATTATAACGATCTTTTCTTCTTAATTTAATAACAGCAATAGATATCCCTAACGCGATAAGTAATGAAGTTGCACTAGAAAGGATGGCCAATTCCTTAAATCCCCCAGCAATGGAAAATAAAAAGCATAAACTGGCATAAACTATAATCGAAATATGCGGTGTTAAGTATTTAGAATGAATATCAGATAATTTTTTAATTGGAATTACTTGATCTAATGAAGCTGCAAAAAAGATTCTTGGAGTACTTAAAACCTTAGAACTTACATTTCCAAACATAGAAACAGCAGCCCCTATGGTTAGTAGGGTGAAACCAATAGGACCTATAATTTTATTTGCAACTTCTCCTAAAGGGTTTTCAATAAATAAAGGTAATGTATCTCCCAAGACTCCTTGTGCTACAGTTTGGATAATTATATATATTATCAATATAATTAAGGTGCTTAAAAGAATAGCACGAGGAATTGTTTTTTGAGGATTTTTAACTTCTCCATTTACCGAAAGAGCCGATCCAGCGCCTGAAAAGGCAAAGAAAAGGATAAGAGAAGTTGTGCCAATTTGCTGAAGTGATGGAGCTGTTTCCCATTGTAGATTCACTAAGGAAACGTCTTTAAATCCAATTAATACAAGTAATAATAGAGGACTAAGCTTTATTAGGGTAATCATTTTAACAAGCCCAACTCCTTTTTTAAGTCCGAGGATATTTATATAAGCCAATCCGCCAAACAGGAAAAGAAAAAATAGAACCTTAATAAAAGGGTTTTCATGGATTTGAAATATTTGAGATATAATATTAATAATTGCATTTGCAACTGCTGCTGTTCCAGTAATGTTTGAGAATAAAAATAGAATAGCAGTTAAGAATCCAGCATAATGACCAAAAGACCTTTCTATATATGTATAAACGCCACCGGTAGCTGTAATCTTGCTTCCAACTTCTGCAAAACATAACATAATTAATGTGATTAAAACCCCACAAAATATATAAGCTAAAATACTTGCAGCTCCAAGATCTGCAGCAACAATAGCTGGCAATACAAATATTCCTGCTCCAATTATAATATTAATGATGTTTGCACTTAAACCTATAAGTCCGATTTCTCTTTTTAAACTTTTCTTAGGATCATTCATTAGGGTAAGATATAAATATTATTTAAAGCAATAGTTCTTCGTTTATTAATTAGAGGCAATTTATAATCTAATAATCGCCATTTTTAGATTATAAAAAGTAGCACATCTCCTATTATTTTCGACTAGCGAAAATAAAAAAAGGGTAATCATGTTTTGTGATATATTTTTCATATAAATCATTCCTTTAATTTATAATTCACTTATATTAATTACTCAACTTTAGATAGTTATAATAACTTGTAATATTAATTGTATATTTATATTCTAATTATATTTTATTTCAATAAATGGATTCTGAGTTAATTTTTGTGAGTTATTCAAGTAAGGATAGACCGTTTGCTTTAGAATTCAGTCAGGAATTAGAACTTTTAGGTGCCAATATTTGGATCGATCAAAATAGTATACAGCTGGGTCAGAATTGGGATAATGCTATAGAAGATGCCTTAGAGACTGCAGACACATTTTTACTCCTAATCTCACCCACGGCAGTAGATTCTCAAAACGTTCAGGACGAAGTATCCATTGCAAAAGAAAATAATAAGAAACTTATCCCAGTATTAATTATGCCTTGTGAACTTCCAATGCGTTGGAAACGACTACAATTTGCCGACCTTACAAAAAATGCAGACAAGGCAATAAAAGATATAGTGGATGAGCTTGGTTTGCAATTGGAAGCAACTTCAAATTTAAAAAACGTTTTGTCATTAATTGGCTTGTCAGAAATGTCTCCAGATCAAATAGTAAAGAATTCTGATAAACAAAAAATGTCTGAGCAAAAATTAGAAGACGAATTGGAACATCTGTTAATTTCAAATGAGGAAATTGATAGCGCTATTGTTATGCATAAAAAGGGAATTAAAAAAAGTAAACAACTTATGGTAATGGTAGTTCTTGGAAGTTTAATTTTATTAAGTGTATTATTATTTATTGATATAGCATTTCCTTTATGGATGATAATAATAGGATGTTTGTCTATAAATTTATTAGCTATAAGACCAGTTGCAAGCATTAGGAAGCGAGATGGGAATATTGATCTTATGGATCTTTTAAAACTTAAAAGAGATCGCTTAGTTAGAATTATAAATAAATTGAACGAAAAAGAAATTGAAAACTTTAATCAAGAATTCTTTGATTATATTAAAATTTAAAACATTATTTCAATGAAACGCATTGACGATAAAATAAAGGAAATTGAGAAAAAGGATAAAAAATATCGCATACTCTATATATTATTTATAATTTCTATTGTCTCATTCATGGCTTATGTCTTTAATAGTGAGAAAAAAATAAAAACACAGAGCAAGACCATAGTTAGTCAGACCGATACCATTAACTATACGAAAGAGCAACTAAAGTATAAGAATGATTCACTTATAAAGGTTGTAGAAAAGCTTAAAAATAGTTTGACGCCAGAAAGGTATTGGGTAGATGTTAAAAATATTGGCACTGCAAAAGCTTATATAAACTATGTATCTGCCGATGACCGAAGGATTAAAATTAATTATCGTCCTGAGGCAATAGTAAAAATTGAATACCCGTCGACAAAGGGAACCATAGGCTGGTTGTATATCGGAAATAAGAGTGGTGATAAATTAGTGAAAGGAATATGTACAATTGGTTGGCGTAATGATGATCAAGATGTCAATCCAAAAGACATACCCATAAAAGGTGATATATTAGAACTTAATGGTTCAAGCAGGTATATTTACTCTAGTTTTAGAAACGCAAAAAAAAGCAATAAAAAAAAGGGTTCTTGGCCAGTTGATGATAAAGCATATGTTTTGGATATTAAAACAGATGGTCCAGCAGTTTATATTAAAATTAAATTTTAACCTCTAATGGTTAGATTGATTTTTAGTGACCATAATTTAGGAAGTGATTTGCGACTTAAAAGCATAAAAAAAGGATTTACTGTTAGGTAAACCCTTTTATTAAGATAAGATTCTAACTAAAGTTAGAATGACTATTCAGCTGTTAAATTTGAATTGAAAATATCTCTAAAAAATTTCCATTTCCCGTCAACTTTTTTCCATAGTACCAAATATTTTCCATGATCCACTTCATCCTCTCCAACAAACAACGAATATTCTCCTTCTTCTGTAATAAGGTCTTCAGTACCCCAAACTTCTATGGTTCTAAGGTCAGCACCTGTAATACCTGAATTAATTATTCCTGAAAAAGTAGATTGAATATTGTTTTTTCCAATAATGGCAGGAGCCCCAGTCATCATAAACTTAGCATCTTGTGTATATAAATTGGCTATTGCAACGGAGTCTGCCGCCGCAATAAGGGTCGCTAATTCTTTTTCAGCAGCTACGATTTCTGCTTTTGCAGTTGTCAAATCAAATGTAGACTCAACAACAGCTTTAACTTCTGTGGTTTTTTCTGCTTTTTCATTACAGCAAGCTGTTGAAGAAATAACTAATATAGTTATTATAATAAGCGATAAAAGGTTTGTTATTTTTTTCATTTTGTGTTAATTTAAATTGCCTACTCTATTCGGTTTTCAGCTTCTCCGTTAATGTAATATTTAATATTTTAAATCAAAGTTATTCTGTCTTTCACGTTTTTGTATGATGCTGGTATTAATCCACTTGTATTTTATTTTTAAATATTCCTTAAAGTTAATGATTTTTTTTATTCAAACTAAAATGAATTATTGTAAACCAAAAAAAGGTCTATCCTTAAGTAAACTATTTTATCTTATCTTTAATTTTTATATTTCTATGGTGTCCCGTTTTACAGTATATCTGAAACAAATGCTTCAAGAGACCGTCTGTATGGAATACTCTTAATCTTAATTAAAAAAACAGTTATGAAATATTTATTCTCTCCGCTTATTTTAATTCTATTCATTTTCAATTTGAGTTATTCACAAGATATTACTGGAGATTGGTATGGCCTAAGAGAATACCCAGATCGACCTATTCGTATGGTAATGCATATATCGAATGATGCCGCTAATGTAACGGCGAATTACGATAGCCCAGATAACGATATATTTGGCATTGCGCTAGATTCTGTGAGCTATGTAGGCAATAGCTTGTATTTTAGATATAAAGCTGCCAATGTCTCCTTTCGGGGTATAGTAGATTTAAAGTCTCAGACCATTACAGGAATTTATTATCATAGTCAGGGCGAATTATTTCTCACCTTAGACAGAAATCCAATTCCAACCCCAAAAAATGGCTTGGCTTATTTAAAGGAAACTTATGATAAAAAAGAAGTTTATATCCCTATGCGTGATGGAAAAAAACTGTTTACTTCTATCTATACACCTAAAGATAGCTCTGAACCTTCTCCCATCTTACTTTGGCGTACCCCTTATAATAGTGAAAATTCTGAAGAAAGTTATTCGGGAAGGTTATTATCGATGACCCATTTTTTAAATGAAGGATATACCATAGTGTACCAGGATAACCGAGGAAGGTTTATGAGTGAAGGAGAATTTGTCGATGTTCGTCCTTATATTCCGAACAAAAAAGACAATGAAATAGATGAAAATAGTGATACTTATGATACCATCGAATGGCTGATTAACAATGTAGATAACAATAATGGGAAGGTTGGAATATTAGGAATTTCCTATCCTGGGTTTTATTCCACTATGGCCTTACCAGATGCACATCCTGCTTTAAAGGCGTCTTCTCCACAGGCACCAGTAACCGATTGGTTTATAGGGGATGACTGGCATCATAATGGTGCATTTTTATTGATGGATGCCTTTAATTTTTATTCTTCTGTAGGCGTTCCAAGACCAGAACTAACCAGAGAATGGCCCCCTAATTTCGATTATAAAAATAGCGACAACTATGATTTTTATAAGGATATTGGTCCGATTAAGAATGTGCGAAAAAAGTTTTTTGGGGATAGTATTCAATTTTGGAATGATCTAATGGCGCATCCAAATTATGATGAATTTTGGAAAGTTCGAAATGTACTTCCACATCTCACAAATATTAAACCTGCCGTTTTAGTGGTTGGGGGTTGGTTTGATGCCGAGGATCTTTTTGGTCCATTAAAAACATATGAGGCCATTGAAACTCAAAATGCAGACAATGAAAACCGATTGGTGATGGGACCTTGGTCTCATGGGCAGTGGTCTGATTCCAATGCAGAAAATCTTGGAAATATTCACTTTGGAAGTAATACTGCCGATTATTTTAGAGAAATAGAAT
The DNA here is from genome assembly GCA_913063255.1 of uncultured Flavobacteriales bacterium. Classification (GTDB taxonomy): domain Bacteria; phylum Bacteroidota; class Bacteroidia; order Flavobacteriales; family Flavobacteriaceae; genus Marifrigoribacter. The sequence continues at coordinate 38,642 of CAJXYJ010000001.1, forward strand.
TGCAATTTTTTAATTATTATTTAAAGAATAAAGGGAAAATGAATATTCCTGAAGCTTCAATTTTTATTACTGGCAGTAATGAATGGAAGTCATTTGATAGCTGGCCACCAGTAAATGTAGAACATAAAAATTTGTATTTAGATTGTAATGAAAGCCTTTCCTTCGAAGTATCTACTTCAGAAGATTGCTATGAGGAATATGTGGTAGACCCGAGCAGACCTGTGCCCTATACAGAAGATGTTCATTTACGTCGAACTAGAGAATATTTAACCGATGACCAGCGATTTGCAAGTCGCAGGCCCGATGTGATGGTTTACCAGACAGAAATTTTAGACGAAGCGATTACTGTGGTCGGACCTTTGGAAGTCAGTTTTTTTGTAAGTACTACAGGAATGGATGCTGATTATGTGGTAAAAATAATTGATGTCTTTCCCGACCAAATGGATGATTATCCAGAAAATGACAAGGAGGTGCCTATGGGAGGCTATCAAATGTTGGTACGAGGAGAAGTATTACGAGGGAAATTTAGAAATAGTTTTGAAACACCCGAGCCTTTTGTTTCAGGTAAAGTGACTGAGGTGTCGTTTACCATACCAGACCTAGCACACCAATTTAAAGAAGGACATAAAATTATGATTCAGGTACAAAATTCTTGGTTTCCATTGGTGGATATCAACCCACAGAAATTTTTAAACATTTATGAAGCGGACGAAGAAGATTTTATAGAAGCCACACATCGCATTTATCACGATGTAGAAAGGCCTTCTAAAATTGGAATACGTATTTTAAAAGACTAGTTATTTATATTATGAGATACCTCATTCCATTCGGAATGACAAATCAACTTTTATATCACCTTCACAATTAAACCATCCTCGGTTTTATTCACCTAAACAATTCCGTGATTTGTAAGACCTTTAATAGTCTTATTCCTCTACTATTACTTAATCCTTGACTACAAATGTTTTTAGCATATTTTTACTTAAAGCATTTGGGACTTCAGATATCAATGCATAATTTCCTGGCTGAAGATCTACAGTGAAAAAACCCTTATTACCAGCCGGCATATTATTCACTCCTCCTAAAAAAGTAATATCAGTTGGTGAGGGTTCGATCAAACCTTTAGGGTCAGCCCAATTCATCCAATTCTCCAAGTCTTCAAGATTTGCATTTTCGCCTAGTTTAGTAAGATTAATATCATGGCCACTAAAATTTTCATGTACAATTTGATCTTTGAAGAATACAGAAAATGTATGTTTTCCAGAAGAGATAGAATCATTAAATACAATTCCTTCTGTACTCGAAATATCAATATTAATATCAGCTTTTAATTCTGTATTACCAGAATTAGTTTCAGAAACAATAAGTTCTTTTATCATTCCCATGGATGTGTGAAATACTCCGTTACTCATTTTTACATAGCATTCTACTATATAAAAACCCGGATCTAATTTTATCATGGTTTCTGTATGTTTTCCGGGGGAAATCAAGCCTGAACCACCTAAGAATTGTACTTCACTAAACCAATCCGGAAGTTTGCCAAATTCAGCAAATCCTTCTTCACTTTTACCTTCATTGATCAGTTTCATACCACTATTAAAATAAGGCATTACCAGATTGTCAATTTCTTTTAATGTAATTCCTTCCGGATATTTATCTATTATAAAAAAATGTGTTTGTGAAGATTTATTTTTATAACGGAAAGTGTTCCATCCAGATGAAATTGTATCTGGTATTTGAAAATCCATATTTTCAGTGATTATCTCTATGACATTTTCCATTTCAACTTTGATAGGTTGTTTATTACTCTGTTTTTTATCAGAATTACAGGATTGTATTAATATTGAACAAAACAAAATAGCTATCGTCCAGACGATAAGACATAATATTTTAGAATATTGACTTAAACTTTTCATAATTTCTTTTATTAGTTGGTAACTATCTCTAAATCAATATAAAAATAGTGATAATTTACTAAAGTGACCAATTCGTGACCGGAATGAGCTTTAAAATGTGTGGTGTACATTTTTAGCACTTCGATACTTCGACAGACTCAACATATCGCTTCGCTCAGGATAAACTTCGGGACCAACAGTTGAGTTGACGGTGCTTTGTTATCATCTGGGAATACACTTCGATACATTCCGACTTTGTTGGAACACTCATAGTACTGCTGTATTTTGTGAAGGAATAAAAAAAAGGATTTACCGTTACGTAAACCCTTTTATGTTTTATAGATTCTTCGCTACACTTCGACTACGTTCAGTGACAACGCTCTGAATGACAATTTAACGATTAAACTACATCAACAAATAAACTATCATCAGTTTAATGCCATGCTAGATAAATCTTTTAAATATATTCTACTAAGGTTATCTATTCTATAATTAATTTATTTACAACAGATTCATTTGTTGTGTTATCTTGGACTTTTACAAAATAAAGACCAGTATTTAAATTACCTAAAGTAATAGTATTGATGCCATTGTTAAGAGTCCCAATTTTAACTACTTGTCCTAGCATATTTACTATAGAGTAACCAAAATTTTCATTTAAATCAATAAGATTAATATTTAATGAATTACTGGTAGGATTAGGATACATCACCATGTTTTGAGCTAAGGTATCGTTTACGCCAAGGCAGTCAGATGATGGGAGCACTATTTCTGTTGGATCATTTTCCAATACACTATTGTCATCTGATAAATCAAAAACTATTTCCCCTACTGGACTTGTTCCGTCAACCGTTGCTTGATTAATTACTACTTCAGCAACTATATCTTCCTGAGTAATCGAATAAGTCGCACTAAAGGTTGTGGTATCTTCCTCGCCTAGTTCCAATATTGCTATAGGACCTCCTACTAATATTAACCCAGGTAATGGGTCGGTTATCATAATATTGGTTAAGGGAACCCCTCCAGTATTTACTACTGTAAATGCATAACTAATTGTTTCTCCTACATCGGCACATCCATTCTGATTTTCATCAATCCATGATCCTGTTTTAATTAGAGCGATAGTTGTATTTTGACAAATATAAACTACCGTTGGATCATCTTCTAAATAACTATCATCATCAGATAAATCGAATACTTCATCGCATATATCAACAATTACTGAAATAAATGGCCCTCCATTTCTACTACTACCATCTATTACTACAAAATCACCAAAAACGGAACCTATACCAATAGGAATGGAACAGCTGGTATGTATAAGTTGATTAAAAGAGTTATTAATAAAAATATTAATTTTTGGTCCAAAAGTTATTTGCGGTGGGTCCTGACCGAAAAACTCAAATTCTTCTCCGGGTTGGACAATGCCTTGATATACAGTTTGGCCATCATGTTCTATAACTTCAATATTTGCATCTGGGATATTACCCAAATACTTTAACTTTAAATAATTTACATGTCCATCACAATTTCCATCTGAAACCTCCTCCTCATAACAAGCTTCAACCTCTGCTTGATTTTCTACATACCCAGTATTAATATTATTTTGTGTAAAGAGATATAAAGCAGTAAAAGTAGTCGTATCTTCTTCTCCTGGTGCTAAAGTAATTGGTCCACCACTTACTGTTACAAGGGGATCTGTTACGATGATATTGCTTAAGGTTACATTTCCTGTATTCTTTACACTAAAAGTATATAAAATTTCTTGTCCTGGGGCACTTATACAGTTACCATCTATATCGTAACCATCATATGTCCCAACCTTTATTAAGGCAATTTTTTCATTTTGACAAAAATAAACAACCGTTGGATCATTTTCTAAATAACTATCATCATCAGATAAATCGGTTACATCGTCTCCCGTTGGTGTAGTTCCTATAGCTTCTGCCTGATTTTCAAACTCTTCTACATCAATATCGTTCTGAGTAATGGTATAAATTCCGATAAAGTTTGTAGTATTTTCCTCATCTACAGCCAAGTCTATTGGCCCACCAATTACAGGCAGCAATGGATCGGTTACTATAACATTAGTTAAGTCTACAAGTCCTGTATTCTTAACACTAAAGGTATAGGTAATCGTTTCCCCTACATCGGCACAATCGTCCTGATTTTCATCATTAAATGTTCCTGTTTTAATAAGAGCAATTTTTTCATTTTGACATAAATAAACTACCGTTGGATTATTTTCAAAATAACTATCATCATCAGATAAATCGGTTATATCGTCTCCTGTTGGTAGAGTTGCTGTAGCTTCTGCCTGATTAATAAACTCTTCTGCATCAATATCGTCCTGAGTAATGGTATAAATTCCAGTAAAGTTCGTAGTATTTTCCTCATCTACTGCCAAGTCTATTGGACCACCAATTACAGGTAGCAATGGATCGGTTACTATAACATTGGTTAAGAGTGCAAGTCCTGTATTTTTAACACTAAAGATATAGTTAATCGTTTCCCCTACATCGGCACATCCATTCTGATTTTCATCATTAAATGTTCCTGTTTTAATTAGAGCGATAATTGTATTTTTACATATATAAACTACCGTTGGATCATCTTCCAAATAACTATAATCATCAGATAAATCTTCTACATCGCATATATCAACAATAACTGGTATAAATGGACCCCCATTTCTACTACTGCCATCAATTACTTCAAAATCACCAAAAATGGAACCTATGCCAATAGGAATGGAACAGCTGGTATGTATAGATTGATTTAAAGAGTTATTTATAAAAATATCAATTTTTGGTCCAAAAGTTATTTGTGGTGGGTCCTGACCAAAAAACTCAAACTCTTCTCCAGGTTGGACAATGCCTTGAAATACAGTTTGCCCATCATGTTCTACAACTTCAATATTAGCATCTAGGATAGTACCCAAATACTTTAACTTTAAGTAATTTACTTGTCCATCACAATTTCCTTCAGTATCCACTTCATAACATGCTTCAGCTTCTGCTTGATTTTCTACATTCCCAGAATCAATATCATTTTGTGTAATGAGATATAAAGCAGTAAAAGTAGTCGTATCTTCTTCTCCTGGAGCTAACGTAATTGGACCACCACTTACTGTTACAAGAGGGTCTGTGACCATGATATTGCTTAAGGTTACATTTCCTGTATTCTTTACACTAAAAGTATATAAAATCTCTTGTCCTGGCTCACTTATACAGTTACCATCTGCATCATAACCATCATAAGTTCCAACCTTTATTAAGGCAATTTTTGGATTATCATTTAAAAGGGAACCTTCAACTTTCTCATCGATAATAGAAGTATTCCTATTATCTATTGATAATAAATCGAAAGAGTCTACATTTTTTTCAGAAGATGATACTATTGAATTCACAAAGAATGTTATTAAAAAAAGAAAAAATGCTTTTTTTAAATTTGAAGTAATCGTAGAATAAATCATGTTTTATTATTTGCCTCAATTTGAAATTATAAATATTATAAATTCAACTGTAATTTATCTAAATGTACAATGTATTCAAAGAAAACTCCTACAATAATTGACTTTTAGCTAAACTGTAAAAAACACTCGTTGAACAACATTGTTTAAAAAAAATAGTCTTGAATGGCTTGTTGTATTTACAGTTAATACCTTAATCAACAGTGTATTCGAAAACTTTTATTTAAAAAAGAAGTGGTAATAAGATTTTAAAATTGGCTAGTGTGTATTGAGATTGGATCATTAAAATAAATCTCAGTATTATTTTTTTTATCACTTTTTGAGTTCCAAAAACGCCTTGTTTATCTCTTATTAAATTAAAGAGAATAGCCATTTTATTAATGTAGAAAACAATTGATTCTTTGTGGTTTCTGAGCTTTAAGGAAAATAGCATGATAATTAAGGTATAGCAAATGCTTAATAGTGTCCAATCCGTGACTATAAATAGGGGTCTATCTGCTACTTAAAAGCATAAAAAAATGGGGTGGAGTGTTTAGAAAATGTCTGGTAGATATTTTTAACGTACGAGCCAGCTGGCACACTGGCGTCTAGTAAATCCTTTTATATAATATAGATTCTTCGCTTTCGCTCTGAATGACAATATAACGATTAAACCATCTCCACAAATAAGCCACCATCGGTTTTATTCACTTTGGCAACACCGCACATTGTATAGACTTTAATGGTCTTGTCCCACTTTTTGTTGCTTTAGTCAGACTGAGTGTTTAGCTCAACCTCAATCATGTTAATTATTGATATTATTTCATTTTGAAGATCTTCTCCCTTTTTTAATGTAATAATCATATAGCTCCAATAAAAGAGAAATTCATTTCTTGCTCTATCAGATTTAATTACTTCTCGATAATTTACATTGTCATAGTTATATTGCTCCTCTGTTCTGTTTTTGAATGGATACCTGTAGTGTAATTGTGTACGCATATATGGAGTTAAGAAATTGGTGCCATAATAATTTGCACCGATTTCTTCTTCTTCATAGTCAATTAGATAATTATTAAAGTTGGAAATAGCATTCTTTAACGAATCATTGGAAATTATTTCAATTTTTCCTGAATTGATAACAGAATTATAGATGCCTGTTGACGGATTAAATTTGAAATTCCATCCCAGAAAATATATTAGAGAGTCCAGAGTTTCAAATGGTGCTTGTGTGATTTTAGGATCTAAGAGTCGTTTAACAATTCTATCTCGATTAAGTTGTTCCTTATAATTTATATCAAACTTTACCAGATTGTCTAAGAATTCTTTGTGAAGGCTATTTAGAGTCTTTATTTCCTCTATTTTTAAAAGCCTGTTTTGATTCCAATTGTTTATTTGAAGCGCGATAAGAATTCCAATAACAACAAGTACAATTTCCCCAATGGCATATCTCAAATACTTTAAGGGCTTGTTATCATCAGCCATTTTTTTGCGTATTTTTCTAAAAAAAGGGATCATATTATTATTAGTATATATCCCTATAAATCTAATGAAATTTTAATCAACCTTATTAAAGTGACTAATCCGTGTCTATAAATAAGAGGCTATTTGCTATCAAAAAGCATAAAAAAAAGGATTACCCTTAAAGTAAACCCCTTCGTTTTTATAAAGATCCTTCGACAACACTTCGACAAACTCAGTGAACAGTTCAGCACAGGCAAACTCAGTGACCACGCTCAGCATGATAATTTAACGATTAAACCATCTCCACAAATAAACCGCCATCGGTTTTATTCAGTTCTTAATTTATTTAATATTTGTTTTTGAAATTGGGCATCGTTTTCTAAAATTTCAAAAAAATCTAAAATATAATCCCTAGCTTCTAAAAACTGTTTTGGATCTTCAAAATTTGATTCATAACTATCTACAATAGCAATGAGTTTGGTTTTATTGTCCAAAAATTCTTGTCTTACTTGTTGAAGGATAGCTTTCTTTCTTTTAAATCCTCTGTATAATCTATCTCTAACTGAAGTGACACCTAATTCATTCATTTCATCTGAAACAATTGCATAGTTTGGGTTTACAAATCCAGACATATCAAAATCGTAAGGAATAGGTATAATTCTATTGTTCGCAAATAATAGTTTTTCATTATGCTGAAAGGCTGTTGAGAAATCGGTACAACCAATCATAAACTGAAAAAATGCATTCTGAACTGAAGTAATAGGGTCATGATTTAATGGATGAATAGTCCTTTTAATAATTTCACCACCACTTCTTTTAGCAACGACCTTATCATCTTCAACTACTATACCTTTTAGAAAATGAGATTTTGTTTTATTTCCAGCAATTTCTGTATAGGAAATAGTAGTTATTCTGGTTTTAAAATGATAATTAGATATTTCTTCATATAGTTTATAAGCTATATACTCTTTCAGAATATAATCATTCTTGCTTTTGTTTGTAAAACAGGGGAGTACTAGCTTTAATTTTTTATTTCCTTCAAATAAAGTTCCTTTGCTATTAGACTTTTTTATTTTAATTTTTATTGGCGAATAATGACAATTTTCTAATCTAAAATTTCCTCGCTTTCTTAATTTAATGTCGATTGTTTTCCATGTTCCGCTATCATTTTGATAAGATAAATTTACTTTTAAATAGGTACTGTCATTGGTTTTTTCTTTTATGTATCTATTGGAGTAACTTATTTTTAAAGGAAGTACTTTTTGGCTCTTAAAAAGTTTAGAAACTTGATCTGATTGGTCTGTAATAATTTTATTTTGAGAATAAGAAATGTAAAATGAAATAGTAAACAGAAAAATGAAAACACTTAATAATGCCTTTTTCATAAAATTATATTAGATTTATAAATCTAATGTAAAATAAATTAATATGAAAAAATATATAACCATATTGACTTTCAGGACATTAATTTCATTAATAATTGCTATTGCTACTTTGTTTTTTGCCTATAAATATGAACTATATTTTAATATAGATCTAACACTTATAAGTATAGCCATTATATTTCCATTGGTATTTAATATTCGTGGATCTTTTAGAAGAAGAGAAAAAGCATTAGAACATTTAAGCCAATATAGAAGTGCTTTAAAAACGATTCACTATTTGTTTTTGAGTAACCCCAATCTTACAGAAAGCGATAAACAGAAAATTTCAGATATATTAATAGATATTAGTGATAAAGTAATAAGTCATCTTAGAAATAATAAATTTGACACAAAAGAGCTTGATGAAAGTGTCAAAAGAATTTTTGAATTTGTTAAAGAAATAAATGGTCAAATTTCTCCAAGGTTTAAAGATAAAATATTTCGTTTTGTTAATGATGTTCATGAATCTATAGAGAATCTAAATGCCATTCATGTACACAGAACTCCTATAAGTTTAAAAGCATATTGTGAATATTTCATTTATTTTTTCCCAATAATTTATGCGCCAGCCATAATTTATCAAGTTGGAATAGATTCTCCAAAATGGGTAACGTATCTAGTTGTGATATTTAGTGAATTTATGTTAATCTCACTTTATAATATTCAAGATCAATTGGAATATCCCTTCGACAATATTGGGGTGGATGATATAGACCTTGAAATTTTCAGAATTGAAAGATAAATCGTTATAGAAGTTTTTTTACAGAAATATGTTCCGCAAAATAAAAAACACAAAATTAAAGGCATTTGTTATTTTTAACCTATTAAGTGTTGTATCGATTATTACCATAAGTTTTATTCCTACCAATAATGATTACATTAATAATACTACTAATAACGGTTATGAGTTTTTTGGAACGAACTCCCTTTTTATAGAAACAGATAAAGGATTAAAATTTCATTGGATAACAAATGATAATGCTATTGGAGATTATGAATTAATTAATTCAGATAAATCGGTTATTTTAAAAGGAAATACAGCCTCTAGCCGTAGACACACAGCTTTTATAGATCATAATATAGAAGAAAATTTAATATTTAGATTTGGTAGTCTAAACGAATCTAAATATGAAGTAAAACTCCGTCCAAAATTGGTTAATCATAATGCCATATTTAAAAATGTAGATTCATTATTTGTCGTTGGTGATGTACATGGAAGGTATGATGAATTAATTAATTTACTTGAAAAATCTAATATTATAAATAAAGAATTGGATTGGGTTGGAGGAAAATCTAATTTAGTTTTTCTAGGGGATTTATTTGATAGGGGGAATAATGTTACAAAAGTACTTTGGTTTATTTATGAACTGGAAGAAAAAGCTAAAAAAGCTGGAGGTAAAGTTCATTTGGTTTTAGGAAATCATGAAATCATGACCATGACAAAAGACTTAAGGTATCTAGGAAAAAAAGAGGCAGCAATTGCTAGAGTTTATGGATTAGAATATAATTATATGTATCATCCAAATAAGTCCTTTTTAGGGTCTTGGTTAAGTTCAAAACCATCTGTAATAAAAATTGATGATGCTTTATTTGCTCATGGAGGAATCATAGATATAGGCATAAACTCCATTAATGACTTTAATAAAACGGTCAAAACCTATATTCAAGATCCCATTTTTTTAGAATTAATGAAGGATAAAATAGACAGCTCAAAATATGACCCTCAAATATGGGAAAATATGAAATATTTTTTCTATAATGAAAATAATCCATTTTGGTATCGAGGATATGTGACCTCAGACACTTTAAGTAAACAATTAAATGCCATGTTGAGAAAATATGAATCAAAGACCCATATTGTTGCTCATACTCCACTAAAAACAATTACAAAGAAATATAATGGTAAACTATATACAACAGATCTAAATGAAGCAGCCACTCAATTATTATTACTTGTACGAAAAAAAAGAAAATATTCAAGTTTTAAAATAGATAGCTCAGGAGCGATAACTAAACTCAATTAATTTGAAAGATTCTGCTGCCATCTGCGATTTTATAGAAAAAAAGGATTTACAATTAAGTAAACCCTTTTCTTATGATATTAACATTTAATGTTTGTATGTGAATGTAAAAAATTATAATTATATTTTTATAGAAAAGATAACATCGTAATGTGAGATATTTATAAAAATAATTAACTTTTAAACTTAATCACAATCCATCTGCCCAATCCATCATTGCCAGCATTTTCATCATATACCAGATCAATCAATCCATTTCCATTTATGGTAAGTTGTGAGGTACTTAGTGTGATAATGCGATTTTGTGGGCTGGAATTTGAGTTGTCCTCAAGGATGTTAAAAACTACAGTATCTTCCCAAAAATAAAGTGTTAATCTACGACCATGATAACCTCCAGTTATACCGCTAAGTTTAGTCGTTGAGGAATAGTCAGTAACTTTTATAAAGGTGCTGGTCTCATTTATTTCGTCCTGCCCAATATAAATATCCAAATTATCTATTCTTATTCCGCTAGTATAGTCCTCAGGTAGTATAGAACGATTACCCATAGCACGAGCTACTGGAGCAGTAATAAGCCCATCTTCATAAGATAGAAAAATATTGATCCCTAATTCTGTTTTATTTATTTTATTGGCAGTACTAATACCACCAAGTCCTTGTGATGCCTCAGCTACAGTTATTTTTGGTATGTCTGTTATACGAACTGTACCATTAATGTCTATAATCGCATCGGGATTTGATGTTCCAATACCAACTTGTGAAAATATAGAAGCGGTGGCAAAATAAATTAATATTAAAATAAATCGTTTCATAATATTGTTTCATTAATCGTGAATACTCAGAAATAGCCATTTTTGGGATACTCCATCGTAAAGAAGTTCAATACAACCTAAGCCTGAAATAGTTTCATTATTCAATAAGACTTTGATCTTATTTTTAGGTGAAGAGTTATTACCCAAGGTACTCTCATCCAAGAATTGAATATTTTTTGTACTGGTATTGTATAAAAAAATGTGCATACCTTCCATGCCATCCTGAATACCCGTAAGTTTGACGTTAGCCGGTAGATTGTTCAAATAAATAATAGTCTTTCCTTCGTTCGATTCTCCTTCTCCTAAATTTAGTTCAAGATCGATTATTTCACCACTCACTATGGGTGTGGTACTAAGATCGACGCTTCCAAATTCATACTCATAGGATCCCGTGATTTCAAGTCTGTTTTCTATTATGGATAAATTACTGTCTATATTAAGGGATGTTAATGTTCCTTCAGCATCTGCACCAATAAGTGCTGATGTTTCATTTACATCATCAGAACCTTCTACACGAAGTGTTCCTACCACATGTAATGTTTCTTGAGGTTGGGTTGTACCTATACCAATTTGAGCCAGTGTAATAGTGGGTAAAAAGCTGAATAGGATAATAATAAAAATGGCTAATCTTTTCATAATTTATTTACGAATTAAGTTCTTATATTAATTAAAATCCATTTTAGAGTAGAGGAATCATATATGAATTCTGCGACACCTTCGGCATTGATTGACTCATCACCGCCTGTTCCAGTGATAATTTGATTTTCATCTTCACTTGAACCCGACAAATTTTTAAAGGTCATATTATGGGATTGGGAATTGAAAAAATAGATGACACGCCCATTGTAGCCATCGGCGAAACCTGTTACTTCGTATCCTGCGGTTTCTCCTGTAACTCGTATTACAGTATTAAAGGCATTTTCATCTCTTATTCCAAGATCCATATTATCCCAAGACAATGTGCTTTCAGCAATTGAAGATTGATCAATATCTCCAATTAAAATGATGTTATTGTCATTTGTTATAGATACTATTAGTGTATCATTAACAATATTAAATCCATTTACTAAAGGGAACTCAAGAATATCGCCATCACCGTCTGTGCCTATTAATCTCGTTGCAGATATTGTGTTGTCAGGGATAAATTTAAAATCTCCAGCAACGTGTAACGTAGCTGTAGGATTTGTAGTATTAATGCCTACGTTTTGTCCATTCCCTAAGTAGATGGAAAAATAAAACATTAATAAGTAGGTAAAATATTTCATGTTTAATCGATTTGGTTACACGAAGTTAAGTAGTTGATTTTAAACAAGTAGGAAAAAACCTACATTTTAGACATAAGGTATTATTATGTCGATGAAGTACCTGAATATTGTTAAAATTTGTAAGAAAAATACACTTTTTAATAAGTCGAACATATTAATAATCAAGTTCAACGTGTATTTTTAAGATCTCTAATAATCTAATATCATCCATATTTATTTTTATATTGGAAATGGATAATTGAAATCATATGGAAGGATCTATAATTTCAATTAAGTAAACAACAGTTGATTATTTTATACTTTTATATTGGGATCAAAATTGTTTATGATAGTTGGAGTTTTCAAGGAGGTAGATAACTTTATTCGAGTGATCAATCCGTGATCATAAATAGGAGTCTTGCTACTATCTACTATAAAAAAGCATAAAAAAAGGATTTACTGTTAAGTAAACCCATTTCCATTTTATAGATTCTTCGCTTGCACTTCGATACTTCGGCAAGCTCAGCACAGGCAAGCTCAGTGAACTACTCAGTAATCAAGTTCAGAATGACAAATCAACGATTAAACCATCTCAACGAATAAACCGTTATCGTTTTTATAGAGACCCTTCGTCTGCGCTCAGGGTGACATTGTGCTATTTAAACCACCTCAACAAATAAACCATCATCGGTTTTATTCACTTTGGTAATTCCATGCTTCGTTAGGCCTTTAATGGTCTTATCCCATTTTTTGTTAGATAATCCAGATTGGGTTTTCAATTCCAATAAGTCGATAGGGGAGTTGTCTTTCAGAATAGCAAAAACCGCCTTTTCGTCATCGGTCATGGCGACCTGCTTTACTTCGGGTTTCATTTGGGGGAAGAATAAACTGAAAAATACTTAAACCCTATTGTTGCTGGGATTAACAGTGTGTGTATAGAGTGCCCTGACTAATGCGTGACCAAGATCAGTGATGTATCTGCTACAATCTGCTACTTAAAAGCATAAAACAAGGATTTAGCCTTAAGTAAACCCTACTTAATTAAATTTTATAAAATATGTTTTTAAATTTCCTCAACAAATAATCAATTATTTTTTATTGTTTTGATTGGTTAGAAGAGAATTACTCATTCCCATGATTAATAGGCAAATAAAGATTCTTTAAAATATCTTTAAACCTTTCTTCTTTTCGATAAGGATCAAATTCTCTTCGTCCGAATATCTTAATGTTTCTTATACGCTTAGCTGACAATCTTTGCAAATATAAATACATAGAATCTTTCTCCTCTAAAATGGCATAAATAACAGCTTTAGTCTGTCTCTTGTATCCTTTTCCTCTTGCATCACCTGTGAATCTGTTAAATTCTTTTTCAATGGGTGCTCTATCTCCAAGCTGTGCATAAACTTTCATTTTACTTGTATATTGATCTGCCATTAAGCTATCTTTTAAAACCTCTTGTGCATTTTTATAATTTTCTTGATAATAGTAAAAATCAAATAAGTGTATTAGCTGTTGCTTTTCACTAGATAAGGTTTTAAAATTTGTACTCTCAAATAATTTTCTGGCTTCTTTAAATTGATTGCTTTCTACCAATATGTCATAATAAGAAAAAGCATATTCGGAATTTGTTGAATCTAAGGTATAGGCCTTCTTTAAATATTCAATAGCCTTGAGGTGATCATATAGAATTTCATCATAGGAGCTTCCTAACATATGAAATAGAAAAGGGTTTTCAGGATCTTTTTCTATTTCAGTTTTAAAAAATCGAATGGCTTCTCTCCAGTCTTTATATTTATATATTTCTATATCCCTTTTTTTTATAATTTTAAATTCTTCACCCCAAATCCAACTTATTTTGTTAAAATATTTCACTACCTCCTCTATTTTATCATTAAAAAGAAGAGCATTAAAATAGTAATAGGCGATCGCTAAAGAAAAGGGGTCTAGTCGTTGTGCATTCCTCATATGATAAAGAGCCTTTTTGAGATTGGGATCATCTTCTGGAAAATAAAAATAATGCAAACCATAAAAATAATGGCTTATGGCATTATTAGGGTTCAATGCTAAGGCCTTTTCATATAATTTTTCAGCTTTATCAGGATCCCTATCAACAAAACCTGTTATCAATGCTTTTACAGTAATTGCCATCACGCAATTTGGATCGATCTTTAATGCTTTTTCATAATAAAAAATTCCTTTATCTATAGCAAATTCCCATTCAAAATAATCCTTTGTTCCTAATGCATGATAACAATAAGCTAATTGGGCATAAGCCTCTGCATAATTGGAGTCTAATGCTACAGCTTGCTTATTATATTCAAGACTTGATACAAAACTCTCTGTAGTTCTGCTATCATTGATCAATCGTCCTTTTAAAAATAAGCGATAGGCTTCCAAATTATCTGTTGGATACTTTTTTAACGCTTCTTCTTCTTTAGGACTTAAGGTGAGTTCCAGTTCTCTTGCAATTTCTTCAGATATATTTTGCTGAATGGTAATCACATTTTCAAAATTCTCATTATAATCTTCAGACCATAGATGCTCATCGTTGGCATTGATTAACTGGGTATTGATCTTCACTTTATCTTCAAAGACCGTAACACTTCCTTCCAATATATAAGAAACACCTAATTCTTTGGCGATCTCAGGAATTGATTTATCGGTATCCCTAAAGTTACTGGTGGATGTAAACGAAATCACCGTTAGATCTTTTATATGGGATAAATAGATTAAAATATTATCGGATACCCCATCAGAAAACCACTGGTTATCTTCAGGGCTCATATCCCTAAAGGGCAACACTGCAATAGAATTTGATCTGGGTTTAATTTTAGAAGAAGTCTTATTAACTATAAAATACCCTACTGCAAAAAGTAAAATAGCTGAAACAAGAAAAAAGGCCTTTTTAAAATTGAGAATTGTATGAGCTTTATTTTTGGCCCTTTTTGAAGCTAATTCACCTGAGCTAATATTTTGAGTTTTATATTCCCCCGGCGTGATGCCATACCGATTTCGAAATGTTTTACTAAAATAGGGTTGACTGTTAAATCCCACTTTAAAAGCTATTTCAGAAATAGTAAGGTCAGTTTTCTTTATTAATTTGCTTGCTTTTTTTAACCGCAGCTCTCTGATGTATTGATTTACCGATTTTCCTGTTTCGGTTCTTACTTTCCTTAATGTCTGAGAAGCGCTTAAACCTAAAAGAGAGGCAAGTTTACGAACACCAAATTTTTCATCTGTAATATTGCTCATCACAATATGATGCACTTGGTCTATAAACTTTTTATCCATGAGAGTCCAATATTAACTCCCATAAAGTTAGGTAATTATTTATAGATTTCCAGTTTGCCCATTAAAGCCTGCTGTTACATTATGAAAAGAAACCAATGATAATAGTCAATGAACAGCATTAATAAAAAGTAAATAAGTATTATGTATTGCTGTAAAATTAAAAAATAACACCCTAACCAACCATTTATTCACTAATTTTTAAAAATAATAATAACATACAATTTTTTATAATTGGTCAGGGTGTATTTCAATTGGCTAGTTGAAATAAATCCTTTTACTATTTCTTCAGCACTTTTTGCGAACCAATATTTCCATTCTCATCTTTTACTTTTATAAAATAGATGCCTTGACTTACACTTGAAATATCGATAGTATTTTTGTTGTTGTTTGATACTACTAATTGCCCTAATTGGTTATACACGTCTATTTGGGTTATAGGAATTGTTGATTGAATATATAAAAAGCCCGTTGTTGGTGAAGGAAAAACAGAAATGTCTAATAATGCATTTTCATTAACTCCTAATGGGGTTAAATTTTCATACCAGACAAGTTCACCCTCACCAGGTTGACTATCAATAGCAAGTACATCCATATCACCATCACCATCTAAATCTTCCGCGTAAACTGACCATGCATTAAAAATATCAAAAATTTGTTTAGGTCCAAAATCACCTAGTCCATCTAAATTTTCATACCATGCAATTTCACCAGAAATTACATCCATATCCCCATCACCATCTATATCGGTGAAGTATACTGACCATGTTCCTAAAGCATTTGTTGTTATAATTTGTTGAGGACCAAAATCACCATTTCCGTCATTTTCGTACCAGGCTATTTTATTATCCCCAGAAGCAGAAAGCACATCCATATCCCCATCACCATCTATATCAGTGGAGTAAACTGACCTTGCCATTCCAGCATCTGGACTTATTATGTGTTCTGTCCATACGGTGCCGAGACCATTTACATTTTCATACCAGGCTATTTCATTATCTAATTCAGAAGCAGAAAGCACATCTATATCCCCATCACCATCTATATCGGTGGCGTATACTGACCATGCTCCTAAAGCATTTGATGTTATAATATGTTCTGTCCATACGGTGCCGTCACCATTTACATTTTCGTACCAGGCAATTTTATTATCAATTTGTGACGCAGAAAGCACATCCATATCCCCATCACCATCTATATCGGTGGCGTAAACTGAGCTTGCATATTCAACATTTGTTGTTATAATTTGTTGAGGACCAAAATCACCTAGACCATCAATATTTTCATGCCAAGCTATTTTACCTATAGATGCAGAAAGCACATCCATGTCTCCATCACCATCTATATCGGTGGCGTAAACTGACACTGTATCATCAATAGTATTTTCTAATATAATTTGTTGAGGACCAAAATTACCCTCTCCATCATTTTCGTACCAGGCTAATTGAACATTAATCCCAAATCCGCCCTCTGAAGCAGAAAGCACATCCATATCCCCATCACCATCTATATCGGTGGCGTAAACTGAACTTCCAAAACTAAGATTTGTTGTTATAATTTGTTGTGGACCAAATTGAGCGTAAGTGTTTACAAAAATTACAAGTACCAGTAAAGTAATTAGTTTTGTTTTCATGATTAATTGGTTTTTTAGCACTATTTTTATTTCTTCACCACTTTTTGAGTGCTAATGCTTCCCTTTTCATCCATTATTTTAATTAAATAGATGCCTTGGCTGACATTTGAAATATTGATACTGTTTTGGTTCTTGTTTGACGCAAACAATTGCCCTAATTGGTTATAAACTTCTATGTGGGTTATGGGAATTGTTGATTGAACGTTTAAAATACCTGTTGTTGGTGAGGGGTAAACAGAAAAGTCTAATAAAGTGTTTTCATTTATTGATAGTGCATGTAAATTTTCATACCAAGCTATTTTATCATCAACATCAGAAGCCGAAAGCACATCCATATCATCATCACCATCTAAATCTTCCGCATAAACTGAATTTGCTCCACTAGCATTTGTTGTTAAAATTTGTTGAGGTCCAAAATTACCATCTCCGTCATTTTCATACCAGGCTATTGTATTACCAAAAGCAGAAAGCACATCCATATCCCCATCACTATCTAAATCTTCCGCATAAACTGACCTTGCTGTAAAAGCATCTGTTGTTAAAATTTGTTGTGTACCAAAATTACCATCTCCATCATTTTCATACCAGGCTATTTTATTATCATGTTGTGAAGCCGAAAGGACATCCATGTCTCCATCACCGTCTAAATCTGTGGCGTAAACTGACCTTACTCCATCAGCATTTGTTGTTATTATTTGTTGAGGTCCAAAGTTACCATCTCCGTCATTTTCATACCAGGCTATTTTATCATCCTCAGTAGAGGCAGAAAGCACATCTATATCTCCATCACCATCAATATCTTCAGCATAAACTGAGAATGCTCCAAAAGCATTTGTTGTTATAATTTGTTGTGTACCAAAATTACCATCTCCATCATTTTCATACCAGGCTATTTTATTATCATGCCATGAAGAAGAAAGCACATCCATATCCCCATCACCATCAATATCTTCAGCATAAACTGATTGTGCTGTAAGAGCATTTGTTGATATAATTTGTTGAGGTCCAAAATTACCATCTCCATCATTTTCATACCAGGCTATTTTAGCATCCTGCCAGGAAGCCGAAAGCACATCCATATCCCCATCACCATCTATATCGATGGCGTAAACTGAGAATGCTCCAAAAGCATTTGTTGTTATAATTTGTTGAGGTCCAAAATTACCATCTCCATCATTTTCATGCCAGGCTATTTCACTTTCACTTTGTGAAGCAGAAAGCACATCCATATCTCCATCACCATCTAAATCGGTGGCGTAAACTGATTGTGCCAAAAGTGCATTTGTTGTTATGATTTGTTGAGAACCAAATTGAGCATAGGTGTTTACAAAAATTGCAAGTACCAGTAGAGTAATTAGTTTTGTTTTCATGATTAATTGGTTTTTTAGTACTGTTTTATTTTTTCACCACTTTTTGAGTTCCAATAGTTCCGTTTTCATCCAATATTTTTATAAAATAGATGCCTTGGCTGACTCTTGAAATATCAATATTGTTTTTATTTGAATTTGATAAAACTAACTGCCCTAATTGGTTATACACTTCTATGTGGGTTATAGGAATTGTTGATTGAATATTTAAAATACCCGATGTTGGTGAAGGAAAAACAGAAATGTCTATAATTGCATTTTCATTTATTGATAGTGGATGTAAATTTTCGAACCAAAAAAGAATACCTGAACCACTTGATGGGTCATTTTTCCCAGCAAGTACATCCATATCCCCATCACCATCAATATCTTCAGCATAAACTGATAATGCATCAAAATTATCAATAATTTGTTGTGAACCAAAAATACCTTCTCCATCATTTTCATACCATGCAATTTCACCAGAAAGCACATCCATATCCCCATCACTATCTATATCGGTGGCGTAAACTGACCCTAATGGAGTTCCATTTGTTATAAATTGTTGTGAACCAAAATTACCATCTCCGTCATTTTCGTACCAAGCTATTAAACCAGCATTAAAAGAAGAAAAAAGTACATCCATATCCTCATCACCGTCAATATCGGTGGAGTAAACTAACCTTGCATCTATATTTATTGCTATTATTATTTGTGGCCCAAAAATACCATTTCCGTCATTTTCGTACCAGGCTATTTTACCATCATTCTCTGAAGCAGAAAGCACATCCACATCCTCATCACCATCTAAATCTTCTGCATAAACTGAGTTTGGGAAAAGGGTATTTGTTGTTATAATTTGTTGAGAACCAAAATTACCGTCTCCGGTATTTTCATACCAAGCTATTTTATTATCATTAAATGAAGCAGAAAGCACATCCATATCGCCATCACCGTCTATATCTTCCGCATAAACTGATTTTGCACCATCAGCATTTGTTGTTATAATTTGTTAGGGTCCAAAATTTCCATCTCCGTCATTTTCGTACCAAGCAATTTTATCATCATCCTCTGAAGCTGAAAGCACATCCATATCCCCATCACCCTCTATATCGGTTGCGTAAACTGACGTTGCGTCATTAACATTTTCTGTTATAATTTGTTGAGGTCCAAAATTACCATCTCCATCATTTTCATACCAAGTAATTTTATCATCAATATCAGAAGCAGAAAGCACATCCATATCCCCATCACCATCTAAATCTGTTGCATAAACCGAGTATGGGGTATCAACATTTGTTATAATTTGTTGAGGACCAAATTGAGCGTAGGTGTTTACAAAAATTGCAAGTACCAATAGAGTAATTAGTTTTGTTTTCATGATTAATTGGTTTTTTAGTACTGTTTTATTTCTTCAGCACTTTTTGAGTTCCAATAGTTCCCTTTTCATCCATTATTTTAATAAAATAAATGCCTTGGCTGACATTTGAAATATCAATAACCTTTTTGTTGTTGTTTGATACTACTAATTGCCCTAATAGGTTATAAACTTCTATTTGAGAAATAGGTGTATCAGATTGTATATTTAGAATCCCAGAAGTTGGATTTGGGCAAATTGAAAAATTCAATGGTGAATTGTCACCTATACCGAGGACCACCTCACTATATCTGGAGATCAAATGATAATCAGGATCAAATGCAACAGCACCAACGTCGAATCCCGGTTGCACAAGAAATTCTTGTCCATCAACGGTATTGTCAAGCTCTACATCCAATACCACACCTCCGGCACCGAATAACCTAAGAGGGACAGTGGCTTCAA
The DNA here is from genome assembly GCA_913063255.1 of uncultured Flavobacteriales bacterium. Lineage (GTDB taxonomy): Bacteria > Bacteroidota > Bacteroidia > Flavobacteriales > Flavobacteriaceae > Marifrigoribacter. Next base: position 59,039 of record CAJXYJ010000001.1, read on the forward strand.
AGAAAACTCCCGAGGGATAACTTTGATTTTGATTGATTACCACATTGATATCGTAGGTTTCGGTTTTATTCCACTCGATAAGGTATAGGGGATGACCTTGATCATAGATCCAATCATTAAAAAATTCGGTCAGATCCTCTCCGGATGTCGTTTCCATCACCTCAATAAAATCTTCTGTCTTGGCATAACCGAAAGCGAAATTTGGATTGCTCAAAAAATTCTGTAACCCAGTAAAGAAATCAGTATCGCCTAATTTTCTTCTCAACATGTGTAAAACCATCGCCGGTTTTTTATAGGTCAGACTGTTGTTGAAAACACGGCCTACATTAGTCGTATCCTCGGCTGGAACATAAACCGATCCGCCTGGATTTGTGGTGGCAATATCGATAAAACCTGCTCTCCAGTTTCTAAATGAGGTTTCACCGTCGAAAGCTTCAACAACCAATCCCTCACAATAGGAGGCAAAACCTTCGTTAATCCAGATATCCTGCCAGCTTCCACAAGTTACCTTGTTTCCAAACCACTGATGAGCCAGTTCGTGAGCTATCAAGTCCATGTTAAAATCTCCCATAAAAGAAACGGTGGTATGTTCCATTCCACCTCCCCAGCCATATTGTGCATGGCCATATTTTTCATCGGCATATGGGTATTCTTCAAATAGATCGGTGAATAGATTAATGAAATCTACCGTTATGGGGGTGTTTGCTTGTGCATAACTAAGGTCTTCAGGAAACACATAGTTTATAATATCGAATGGATTTCCATTATTCGGCACCACATGGGAATAGATCTCATAATTGGTCACTGCAATTGCCACTAAATACGCCGGAATCGGATATTGATGCCTGAAATGAGTAGTTTTTGTATTCCCATTAATCTCCTGACTTTGCTCCATACCATTGCTTACAGCAAAATATTCTTCATTGGATGGATTGAATTGGGGGGTAGTTATATAGACATCAATAATATCAATCTTATCTATTAGATCTTGTTTACAAGGCCACCATCCCTTGGCTCCATAAGGTTCTGAGAGTGTCCAGATGATAGGATCCCCGTCGTGTGTGGATTGTTCAAAGGATCCTAATCCAGTGTTAATTGGATTTCCTGAATAACTAATGGTTAAGGAGTCCAAAACCCCTTGATTTTGAGGTTGTGGTAAAGTAATTACCACCTCATCATCATTATTTTGGACAAAGGTTAATGGATTTCCTCTTTGCAATACCTGAGAAACCACCAAGTTAACTGCTAACTCAAAAGTGATTTCTGTTATTTTCTCTTTTGCTTCAAAATAAGAGGTCACATCTCCGGATATGAAGGCGACGTTTGGATCGACATTAAATTCAAGTCTGTGGTACTTTAAATCATAATCTCCAGTATTTGGGTTTCTTGTGCCATTAATAAATTTCATTGCCGATTTGGTTTCTGCTTCGGCTATTGTGATTTGCCCAAAGAGAACTAATGGTGCAAAAAATAGTAGAAATAATAGTTTAGTTTTCATAATTCCAAAATTTAAAGGTTAGTCATAAATTGTGTTTAAAATCTTTTATTAAATTAAAGAATTTTGCCTTTTTATACATACAGAAAACAATCAATTCTATGCATTTTTTGCGCATTTCTATCTAATTTTCAATCAGATAGTGATTTTTGGATGCTAAAAGTGTTTTGTTAGGATCTAAAAGTGATGGAGTTGTGAAAAGAAAATAGTACCAGTATATTATTATTCACGTGAGTGACCAATCCGTGACCATAAATAGGCATCTATCTGCTATCATCTGCTACCTTAAAGCAAAAAAAAAGGATTTACAATTAAGTAAACCCTTTCTATTAAATTGTAAAATATTTGCTATTAAATCATCTCCACAAATAAACCGTCATCAGTTTTATTCACCCTGGCAACACCATGCTTCGTCAAGCCTTTAATAGTCTTATCCCATTTTTTACTGCTTAATCCAGATTGGGTTTTAAGAGCAACCAAATCCATTGGAGAATTGCTTTTCAGTATTCCAAAAACCACCTTTTCATCATCGCTCATCGCCACCTGCTTCACTTCAGGTTTCATTTGGGGGAAGAATGAAACGAAAAACCCTTAAGCCTTATTATGACTAGGATTAACTATGTGTGTCTATAGTGCCCTGACTAATTCATGACCAAGATCAGTGATGTATCTGCTACAATCTGCGATTTTAAATTGTTATTTGGGTTGTTTATTAAAGAATTGTTATTGATTATTACTCATTAATGATTTCATTAAAAATATCATCTAACCCATATATCTTACTTGAAACTATTTGATATAGTTCTGTAAAAGATTCATCTGATTCTTGAGTTTTGATGTCTTTTGTAGTATAAGTAATGTATTCTTCAAAATCGTTCCAATTATCAAGAGCTGCTAATTCTTCAAGAGTTAAATTAGAAGTAGGATAAAAATGCACATAATAATAATTATCACTACCAGTTGCAATTGACCATTTATGTTTTTTATTGTATAAGAAAAAATATTCTTTTTTGTCTTTTAACACATTTGTAATTTTCTCCTTATTTGAAATCATTGCGTTTATTACTTGTACTATTTTTGACATTTTTATTTCTTTTTAACGATATTATTATAATTGGATACATCAATATTTCTTACACTTTCTCTTAGTTCGCTTACTAAACTGCGCTTCATTGGTTCGGTAAGAAGTTTATTATTATTAATATAAGTGTTTATTTTTTTAGTTTGATTTTCTAACTCCTCATTTAACATTTCGTTTCCAAGTACTTGCCCTTCTATCTCAGCAAGGATATTAATCACTTCTTCTTTTTGAGAAACATCATTTGTTGTATAATCATTAAGGCGCTCAATTTTATATTTTAGTTCTGTTAATGTAATTTGTTTTGAGTAATTTAAAACAAAAAGTATTGCAGATGATATTTTTTCTCTATTTACAAAAAACACATAAATTGCTATACCAGATGCTGTCATCGCAAATATCCTTGAAATAAATGTTACCCAATAATTAATTTCTGCCATTTTTCAGTTTTAAGATTGTAATAAATTAAGGTTATTATCACTCTGTAATTTATATATACTTACAAATTTAATGGAATTTAATCGATTTTTATTTAATACGTAATACAATTTAACAATGAGACTGAATCACCCAAGTCAATTAACTATCCAAAACCAATATGTGCCCTGAGGTATTATACTGCTTAAAGATTCAAATCCCTTATTCCTTTTTCATTCTCTAGTAGTTCATTACTCTATAATCTTTAGTACATATAGTATTATATAAGAAGTCTTACTAGAGAAGCTGTGAGTGTGGTTGTTTTTATCATTTTACTACCATTGATGTTAGTTTAGTGTCACATTCTACGATTTGTAGTGAAATGGTCTTTGACCATTTGAACCGTCTTGTATTTTCATCGACAACCTCAACAAAGGATTTAGGGATAAGGGATTTAATGATTTGTCTTGTTTCTGATATAGAATTATCTATTATAATACTTTCCTTTACCATAATTAGTTAGTGTTGGTTGATAGTTTATCTAATATACTTGTTTATAATTGCTCTTGAAAGGAAAGTGATAAGGATTAACAAAAGTCCTTTATGCGTGCGTAAAAAACTTGTGGTAGTAAAACAGGCTCTCCGTATTATAGATAAAAAAGCATTTAATAAATTTTATGGGGGACAAAAATAATATGAAAGTGTAAGTAGAAATGAATTATAAAATAATTACACTATTTGCACTTTAATGATAAGGTTTCAAATTGTATATTTATATAAAATATATCCTTATGAGTGATAAAGTTGAAAAATTATTATTGTTTTATGGTGAAATAACTTTGCGTTGTCGTTACCTCTATAGAGATTGTGATTCCTTTTATAATTATATAACAGATGACAATGTAAAAGATGTTGTTATACGGACTAAGGGACCAAGAATTAAATTTGGTTTAAATTCTATTAATATAACGTTATTTAAACAGTTTAAACCTGTTGATACTTATACTCTTTCTGATGAGCATAAGCTATTGATTGATAGTGAGATAATTTATGATAAACAATGGAAAATTCTAAAATTAAAACCTAATAAAAGTATAAACCTTAAAGAAGCAACAGAAGAAACACTTAAATCACATTCTCTATATATCTTCTCAATTCTACAGTTTGCATTACTTTATTTGATAAAACCAAAGGTAGAAAGTGGTCAATCATTATTTAGAGATTATAGGAATGAGGAAGTATTATCAGAAACACGAAAAACTATCATTGATTTAAAAGATTAATATTAGAATAATACAAGTAAACAAGCAATACTTCGATTTCCTGAAAGGAATCGAAGTACTACACGAAGTGTAGTTAGTTAATAGATTATTATATATTTTTCCTACGGAAAAATACTAAGATGTCTTCATTCAAATTACTGTCGTAATTTTCATATCCCTACATCTTAGTATCCTTACTTTATTGAAATGTTATAATATTCTTGGATTTGTAGATAGTGTAGATAGTGCAATCATTTTATATAAAGATAAAATCTACACTATCTACAAATCCAACTCAATATGTGATTAGTTTATATATCTTTCCCCTTCTTTAATGGGTTCTGAATTAGCCTATATTTTCCGTGACTTACTTTTTCAATTAATTCATTTTTAATTAATTTTTTAAGTTGATTATATAAGGTCTTTTTAGTGATTAATCCGTTATCCTCTATAAAATGAAAGTGTAATAATTTTGACTCAATAATACCTTCATCATCTACACTTTCATTAATAAACTCAAAAACCATTTCCGTATTATCATTATTAACTCTACCATCAGTTAGTTTAAGTAATTCATATTCATAAGATTCTTCTACTAGGTCAATTAGAGAGTTGTTTTGTATTTCAATAACTTTACATTTATCTAAAGTAGGGTAGTATCTACTATCAATGAATTTGATATACCTAATCCCAATAGATAACCTATTAACACCAATAAAAAAGTCAGCATCTCTACTCAATGCTGAGCTGCCAGACATATGTTCTAAGGTCATTGCCTTATCTTGTTGTGATTTTATTGTATGATGAATTAATACAATGGCACAGTTATATTTTTCAGCTAAAGCTCTAAACCTTTGCATCATTTCATTGGCTTCTAATCTATCTTGTATATCAACATTGAACCTATTAGTAGAATCAACAAAAATTATATTAGATTGATATTTTTTTATTTCATTGTTTAATAATTCCCAATGTTTATTGTCTTTAATACTTCTAAGAAAGTCTTCATCTGAATAATATAGATTCTTTTTTATTAATTTCTTTTCTTCTCTTGAGTAGCCTCTTATCTGATTATTACCACGTTGTGTAAATCTCATATTAACGTCTTCTTCCATTGATATATAAAGGACTTTACTTTTAGGTAATTCAATAGGAACCCCTAAAAATTTATTCTTACCTGATACAATTGCAAAAGCAAGGTTTTCAGCTAAAATGGTTTTTCCAGATTTAGCAGGACCTACAATAAATCCTACAGATCCTTTTATGATTCCAGACCAAAACATTTTTGGAGCTTCTTTACCTCTGTTTCTCTTGTATAATTCTCCAAATGAGGTTATGATTTTTTTTACTTTCTTTTTTTTATTCCTACTCATTGTGATTTAGTTTTAAAAATTAATAAATTATCAGCCACAATTGAGTCAATATCATCATTAGAATGAATAGGGTTTTTCATAACGAAATCCTCTAAATCACTTCTTTTTATAAAGATTAATTTACCAGTAGGACGAGAATGATTAATTTGTTTAGAAGCCACAATCTTTTGCATATAAGAAACACTAACACTTAAAAAGGTTGCAGCTTCTTTTGTGGTATAAAAAGGTTTCTTAAAAAGATGGGTATTCTTAATCTCTTCCTTGAGGTTTTTAATTTCTAATAATATTTCAACTATTGATGCCATATGTAATTTTTACATACGTCAAATATTAGATGGAATTAAAGTTAAATTAGTGAGTGAGTAATGAGTTAGAAGTGAGTACTCATTTCTTTAAGAATAAACCTTATTGGGTCATTATTAGGTAAAAACTCTTTCTTATCTGCGTATACAGATGCAAGTTGTTTGGAATTAAAAACCTTTGTGCTTTTATTGATAAAGTGGTTTACTATAACTTTAAATTTATAATTATCAACCTCAGGATCAAAATATTTCATTAATTCATTTATTAATGAAGTTATTTGTAACTCAGTGCCTTTCCATTGTATTTTGTTTTTTATTCCTTCTTTTAAAAACAACATTTTAAAATCACTAATCTCACATTGAATAAAGTTATGTAATTGCAGTTGTGAATGTAATTTATTAATAAACAAATCCATATTAACCTTAGTAAGAAGTTTGAAGTAACTAATTCGTAGTTGTCTTATAGGTTTAATTTTGATTACATTATTTTCTTCTTCATTATTAAGATTGTGGAGTTTGTTATCAATAATCCTTTTTAACTTTATTAATCGAAGTCTAAATTCATAATATTTTTCCTCAGCCTCAATTTCAAACATTAAGTTAATAATACCATTTTCATACTTTTCATAATACTCTTCAAAGTACAATTCATCACTCAGTCTATCATCAAAACCCCCTTCATAGAAATCCATCATTATTAACTCCGAAAAATACTTATCAAAGTTTATTATGATTCTATCCTCATAATATTCTATTTGTTTTTCTATTTCTTGGTAATCCATAAATTAAAACTCAAAATTAGGCATACTGTTAACTGCTTTTTCTTTTTCCTCACTAATTACTTTGGCATATACTAATGTGCTTTTTATATCTACGTGACCCAGTAATTTGGATACTGTATATACATTAACACCCGAAGAGATAAGTAGGGTAGCAAATGTGTGCCTTGAGGAGTGAAAGGAAACATCCTTTTCAATAGAAGTTTTCTTTATTAATTTTCTTAACGTTCTGTTTACAGAACTATTGAATCTAGAGAGTTTAAAGATAAAATCTATGTTATCTCTTTGTAAGTCTAAAATACTCTCTGCATTCCCGTTTAAAGGGATATATACAGCCCCTTTTGTCTTAACTTGAGTAAGTTGTATTCTGCCATCTTTAATATTAGACCATTTTAGTGAGGTTATATCTGAAAACCTCAACCCAGTATAGCATCCAAATAGAAAAGCATTTTTCACATTATCATCGTAGAAGGGAGTGTTAATTATTTCTTGTACCTCATCCTTTGAAAGAAATACCATTTCCTTTTCTTCCTTTTTAGGTTTGGATATATATTTATAAGGGTTGTTTACTATTATTTTTTGTTTTACAGCTTGATTAAGGGCAGTGGAGACCTTTTGAATATATGTCCTTGTAGAATTCTGTGATAACCTTTCTAAAAGGTAATCGTTAAACCTTTCTAACCATCTTTCTGTTACATCTTCAAATTTAAGTTTAGGGCCGTGGAATTCTTCAATATGTTTTAATGTACTTTCCCAAGCCACTTTAGTATTGGGGTTTTTGGTATCTGCCAAACTTTGGAAATATTTAATGAAACTAGCCTTTTTAAGTTGCCTTGAAATTAAACCATTGGATTGATTAGCAAGGTCAATTTCTAAATCAGCCTTAATTTTATTTACAATACGTTCCTTTTGTTTTCTAATTTCTTTTGTGTCAGAAGGTAGAAATTCAACATCCTTAATGGTCTCTCTTATTCTTTTTCCTGTATGGTAGTAATCTAATTGGTATCTATAGGTTCTATTCTTTTTAGAGACCTCTTTTTTACCGTAGTACTTTTTACGAAGATTTACTGCCATTATTAGGGTTTATCGTTAGATAAATATAATGGAAAAATGTCATTCTATGACGGTTTCGTGACAATAAATGATAGGAAAGTAAGATTGAAATTCCATAACAATTAATCATCGCTATTGATAGCAGTAGTATTTTTATTCGTTAGTAGTGTCTTTGAAATAAAATCCAATAATAAACCCCAATGGACCACCAAGGATTCCAGAAATAGTCACTAACATATCTTTAAATTGTTCAGTTGTAAAGGAAAAATACCAACCAATACACATTGCCATAAATAGTATAAGGAAAAAACCTAAAATAAAATTAAGCGCAATTTGACTTCTTACATTTTCTCTTTTACCTTTTCTTTGTTCTTTAGTGATAAGTTGTCCTCCGTGTTGATATAAATTTACACCTATGGAAGATGTCATTCCTGGAGTTTCTCCTCCTTGAGGGGTCTGTCCGCTATTATTATCTTCAGCCATTATTGTAATTTTTTATATTCAATACCCGAATTAGGGTACTTCTGTTTAAGTCCATTAGCTACAGTTAATCTTATTTCCTCAATTTCAACCTGAGTAACTCCAATAAGATTCTGATTTTTTAGTGTGATAGTGTCTAGAACTTTTTCTAATACACCTATTCTAAATTCATTATCAAGAATTTGATTTATATCAATGTCTCCAAATTTTGCTCCCATGTTTATATAATTTATTTATTTTTTATTACTACCAATGTTGTTGTACACTTCACTTCTTGAAGTTTATGGTTTTTATTTTTTTGTTAAAATCTACTATTTTATCAAATGGAATGTCAGCGTGCATATGATTATTCATAAACTTTAGTTTTTCCTTTTCGATTATTGAAACTCGGTTAATATAAAATTCTTTTGTATAAATATAAATGTCCATATTGTATATCTCAGTCATTTTATCATATGGAACCATTGGTATAAAACTCATTTTAAAACTGATATCTTCCACTCCTGAGTATGCATTCAGTATGTCCTTCATTTGACCTTCCCATATTATATCTTTATTTACAATCAATCGAGAATCTGGATAAACTTTTTTGATTGAATTGAAAATCATATCATCAATGAAATCAGAATTAATTGATTGGTAATTTGGTGTCATTTTGCGTGTGTAATGTAAATTCCCAGCAAAATATGTCCATTTAGAATTGTCTTGGACTCTGATTACTTTTAATACCTGCATATCATTGATATCCAATAAATTCATATTCATCATAGTTTTTTTAAGGTTGCATAACAATTGAATAAAAATGCTTGTGCGTTTATTCCCATTATAATTACAAAGTTAACAATTTTCTGTCAATTTAATAGTGACCAATCCGTGACCATAATTAAGTGTCTATCTGTTACAATCTGCTATCAAAAACCATAAATAAGGATTTACTATTAGAAAAATATATTGGAAAATGTTAAGTCATGAAAATATTAACTAAGCAAAATTTGCATTAACTTTTTCTTTTTAATATATTTGTCTCAATGAAAATGAGAGATAAAAAGAAACACAAAGTTGTTGGATTATTTTCCGGTTGTGGCGGGTTAGATTTAGGGTTTATTCAAGCAGGATTAGATGTTGTTTGGGCTAATGATTTTTTCAAAGAAGCGGTTGAAACTTATAAAAGAAACATTAGCGAACATATAGTTTTAGGAGATATCACTCAAATATCTAGTTCAGATATACCCGATGATTTTGATGTTCTTTTAGGGGGGTTTCCTTGTCAAGGGTTTTCTATAGCCAACATAAAACGTTCTATGAAAGATGAGCGTAATTTTCTATACAAAGAGATGTTACGAGTAATTGATGACAAACAGCCAAAATACTTTGTTGCCGAAAATGTAAAAGGTTTGTTGTCTATGCAAAATGGGGAGATCATTAAAATGATAAAGAATGATTTTGAAGAGATTGGTTATGTTGTCGATTATGAATTAATGAAAGCTTCAGATTATGGAGTGCCTCAACATAGAGAAAGAGTGGTTATAATTGGTAACCGTCTTGGTTTAAAAAATCCATATCCTGAAAAAACTCATGGTAATGAGAAAGGATTATTGCCCTATATATCAACGAAAGAAGCTGTGGGTTTTCTATCAAAAGTTAGAATTAGAGATAAGAGTTTTATTTTAAAAGGTACTAAAATTATAAATCATAAGGCTAGAACAAATGTTCATGATAAGTTTTGGGGCAGAAAGCATAAAGTTAATCAATTCGATATTTGTGATTATCTAAAATTTTGGAGGGCTGAAAGTGGCTGGAGTACAAAAAGGGTTGATGAACATTTTGGATATGCACATACAGCAGGCCATTGGTTTAGAAAAGATAATAATTCAGGAAGCATACCGAATCCAAGTGATTGGTGGGAATTAAAAAAGATATTAGGTTTTGATGATAAATATGATAAACAAGTTACAGAACTTGAGTTAAAACCAATAACTTTTGAACAATCTTTAAGAATTAATAATTGGGACACCCCTAGTGACACAATTACTGCTACTGGACCTGAAATTCATCCAAACAGAGAGAGAAGAATGTCTGTTCGAGAGTGTGCATTAATTCAAACATTCCCGCCTGATTTCGAATTTGTAGGCAGTTTAGGTAATATGTATAAACAAATAGGAAATGCAGTACCTGTTTTAATGGCTCAACGAATTGCAGATGGTATTAAAAAAGAATTAGACACATATGATGAGCAACAAAGAAATAGAACAGTTAGAGAACAAGTACTTAAATAAATTTTATCATTTTTTAAAATATGCCGAAGATGAAATGATGCTTGGTTTTCAAACCAAGGAAAAGATTAAAGATGATTGGCATGGAAAATATGGGGCTAGTATATCAAACTTTGCCGTTGGTGCTGAACGAATAATCTATGCTTTATTCAATGGAAAGGGAATAGGACAACCAAATTCCTGTCCAGTTGGAGCAGATATGTTTTTTGAAGTTGATGATGCTTACATTCATATTGATTTGAAAACTGTACAAACTAGAAATATAGGGGATATTACTAGGAGTATTTTTGTTGGTAGAAATCAAAATAGTTACAAAGGAGCCATGTTAGTTAATACCAGGCAAGGAATCGTCAAGAGAGACTATGAGCCTGCGCTTCCAACTTTCTACAACAAAGGAAAAGAATCAGAAAAGATATGTCTATCATTTTTTGTTACTATAGTTTATGAAGATATTAACCTTAATATACTGAATATTAATTTGATATGCATGCCTAATGGTAATCTTGAAAATCATTATGGCACAAGAGTCTTACAAGCTGGTAAAAATCCAGACAAAACAAGGTTTAGATTTACAGAAGTGCCTACTTTCGAACTTTTGGAGAATGAAAAGTCTAGGGTTAAAGTAGTCTATTTTAATAATCAGATGACTGAAGATTTATCGAATAGACTTTCATTCTATAAAGATATTTATATTAACCAAGGTGACTTTTAACTAGTAGGTAAATCTTTCAAAAACTTCAAAGCATCTTTTGTACTTTGGTGAGGTTTTTTTTCAGTGGGTCTAATTACATTTTCATCTACCCATTTATATTGATAATCCATTTTGTCATAATCAAGAAATAATTTATTAATTCTACTTGGACGATTTGGTAATAATTTAAACTTACCATTTCGCATATAGTTATATCTTGCATCTACTTTCCATTCTATATCTCGAAGCCCGTTATATAATATATATTCTTCTTTTGTTAATCCAAGAGTGTTAATTGTATCCCACGTTTCACCTCCTTTTGACCTTACGGAACCCCCACCAGGTAATATTATTTTTTGATTTTTTATGAGGACTAACCCACTTGTTTTACCAGGATCGAATACATTATTTCGATAGTTTCTTCTTAACATTCCATTAGGAATACAAGTAGTAAAAACACCGATTACTTTTTCACTAGTAGCTGTCTGTCCAATAGGAAGTTGTTCGTATAAAATCACAATTTCGAAACTTAATGTTAAGTAATCCCTTGAAATACCATGTTGGTCTTCTATTGTATAAAACTTTTTTAGCCCAGGATTATATTTTTTTCTTTCATATACAATACTTTTTCCTGGACCATTTTTATATTCTATTAAACAAGCATATGAATTTTGATTAATCCCTACAGGAATATTGCTAATTATGTCCCCAATATTTGTATTAGCCTTCAAACTCTTGACATCTATATTTATTGCTAAATATTCTCCAAAGGATTCATCAAATTTCAAAAAAGAACTATCAGACCCAACAGGATTGGCGTTTGGTTCACCTAAAATATCTCCACGATTTAATAACATATAAATAACCCGTTCTGCTCCAGTGTCAAAGAAAGATTTTCTTTTTGATGCTTTTTTAATCCAGTCGTCCCAAGTTTTATTGTGATTTTCTAATTTTCTAATCAATCCATTTATGTCTGCTCCAATATATTTAGTTATTGTGTCTAAATAATATGCTTCAATTTTTTCAATATCAATTCTCGTAATTTTCATTTTTTTGCTTTTTCTATAAAATTACTGTTTAATATATTCTTGAATTATAAATACTAAACTGCAATACATATGACATGATGTAAAGTTATTACTATTTTAAATGTTAATTAATGATAAACGTTATGTTTATGATATTAGATATAGATTGTATTAATATAAGTGACCAATCCGTGACCATAATTACGGGTCTATCTGCTACAATCTGCTACTATATGGAATAAAAAAAGGATTCACCATCAAAGTAAACCCTTTTCTATTAAATTATAAAATAAGTGCTGTTTAAACCACCTCCACAAATAAACCATTTTCGGTTTTATTAACCTTAGCTACACCGTGCTTCGTCAAGCCTTTAATAGTCTTATCCCATTTTTTATTGCTTAATCCAGATTGGGTTTTAAGAGCAACCAAATCCATTGGAGAATTGCTTTTCAGTATTCCAAAAACCACCTTTTCATCATCGCTCATCGCCACCTGCTTCACTTCAGGTTTCATTTGGGGGAAGAATAGCACTTCTTGTATAGAAGCATTATTGGTTAAAAACATAATAAAACGATCCATGCCTATTCCCATTCCTGAAGTTGGAGGCATTCCATATTCCAAAGCTCTTAAAAAGTCCTGATCTATAAACTCGGTTGCTTCATCGTCACCACGTCCTGCTAATTTTACTTGATCTTCAAATCGTTCACGCTGATCTATTGGGTCGTTTAACTCAGAGTAGGCATTTGCTAATTCTTTACCACAAATAATCAACTCAAACCGTTCTGTAAGTTCTGGGTTAGAACGGTGTTCTTTGGTTAAAGGGCTCATCTCTTTTGGATAGTCGGTAATAAAAGTTGGTTGGATATAATTGGCTTCACATTTTTCACCAAAAATTTCATCGATTAACTTTCCTTTCCCCATGGTATCATCTACCTCAATACCCATGCTTTTTGCAGCTTCTCTAATCTCCTCTTCCGATTTTCCTGAAATATCAAATCCAGTAAAATGTTGGATCGATTCTGCCATGGTAACTCTAGCATAGGGAGCTTTGAACTCTATTTCGTGTTCTCCAAAAATCGTTTTGGAGCTTCCGTTTACTTCCGTAGCACAAAATTCTAATAACCTTTCGGTGAAAACCATCATCCAATTGTAATCCTTATAAGCTACATAGATTTCCATCATCGTAAACTCAGGATTGTGCGTACGATCCATACCTTCATTTCTAAAGGTTTTTGCAAATTCATACACCCCATCAAATCCACCTACGATTAATTTTTTTAAATATAACTCACATGCAATTCGCATATACATAGAAATGTCTAAAGAATTGTGATGTGTTTTAAATGGTCTTGCTGCAGCTCCTCCTGGGATGGATTGTAGTATAGGAGTTTCTACTTCATAATAACCGCTGTTGTTAAAGAAGGTACGCATCGCATTAAATAACTTGGTGCGCTTAATAAATACTTCTTTTACTTTCGGGTTTACCACCAAATCTGCGTAGCGTTGTCGGTAACGCAATTCTGGATTATTAAATTCATCAAATTTGTTTCCTTCACTATCCGTTTTTGGTAATGGGAGGGGTTTTAATGATTTTGAAAGTAATTTAAAATCTTTCACCAAGATGGTTTTTTCTCCTACTTTAGTAGTGAATAATTCTCCTTCAATACCGATAAAATCACCAATATCTAGTAATTTTTTATAGACATCGTTATACAGCACTTTATTTTCTCCAGGACAAATTTCATCGCGATTAAAATATACTTGTATTCTACCTTCCGAATCTTGTAATTCTGCAAAAGAAGCTTTTCCTTGAATACGACGTGACATTAATCGTCCAGCAACGATTACTTTTTTACCTTCTTCAAACTTCTGTTTAATATCCGTTGTCATTGTATCCACCGGAAATAAATCTGCTGGATAGGGGTTAATACCTAAAGCTCTTAGCTGTATGAGCTTTTCTCTACGTACTTGTTCCTGTTCGGATAATTGCATAATTATTAATTTTTTAGAAATGCAAAATTACATATTTTACAAGAATTAATTACAGTTTAAGTATAAAGTGTCGAATATTATAAAAGAATATGAAATAAATAAAAAAGCCCTTTAGATTTTTATACCTAAAGGGCTTTTAAAAATTGAATCAATTTTAATTTACGGCAACAATATTTCCTTTTATTTTAAGGGTTTTCCGGCTTAGGTTTGCGTTAGAACTTACCGTAACTGTTTTGGTAAATGCACCCACCTTTTTGGTGTTGTATTTTACTTTTATTTCGCCTTCTTCACCAGGCATTATTGCTTCTTTGGAATAGGTGGGAACCGTACAACCACAACTTGTCTTTACATCTGAAATAATTAAAGGCGCATTTCCGGTATTGGTAAATGTAAAAACTCTCAATCCGTCTGTTCCTTTTTCAATAGTGCCATAGTCTAAGACTTCGGTTTCAAAATCGATACTGGCTGTTTTTTTAGCAGAAGCTAAATCTTGAGCTTGTAAGCTTGCTAGACCAAATACAGTTAATAATAAGAATACTTTCATTGCACTTAGTTTTTTGTTTACTGTTAATTTCATGATTAATGATTTTTTAGATTAATACTATTGCAAACATCAGTAAAACAATGAATGGTTTAAGAAAAATAGAGGTTGAAATAGGGACTAGTCCCTAGTTGAATTATGATTTTAAGCTTTTTACTTCTTCTCTAGAAGTGACATTTAGTTTTTTATAAAGGTTGTTAATGTGGGTCTTTACAGTACTTACGCTAATAAATAATTCGGAAGCTATTTCTTTATTGGATTTGTCTTCTAAAATTAGATCCAATGTTTTTTGTTCTTGATTGGTAAGCTTTTCTTTTAAAAAAGAACCTTTTTTAAGGGTCTTGTTTGTTTTAAAAAGATAGAAATTTATTAAAATGGAAAGAAATAATAGAAATCCAATTAAATAAAACCACCAAGAAATGGGTTTTTCTAAATCATGGTTCACTAAAAAAAGATCTGCTTTTATTTCATTTTCATACTGCTGAACATAATTGGAGTCCGGATATTTTTCTTGTAATCGTTTTAACAAATCATCATAATAGTTATTTTCCTTTATATCTTTTAAATAATAAGCATATAGGTTGTTGCTTCGATCACTTAAAAAGGAATACATATAAAGTTCTGCCAAAGGCTCCTCTAGTTGTTCTCCATAATTTTGGAAGGTTGTAAACCATTTTTTTGAATTGATCTTTCTGTTAGCTTCACTTCTATAAGTTCCAAATGCAAAGCGCATATCGTTTTTAAGAGAATCTATTTTTAAAAATAAAGTTGCCTTTTCAGTATTGGATTCTATTTTGCAGAACATCTCATTATCAAAAGAAAAAGGGAAGAATAATATAGAAGTGTTATTTGCGATAAAAATAATTTCCTTACTATTAATGCAATGACCTGAAAAATGATTAATCTTTTGTTCGTCTTCTGGACAGGTATCTATATGGATGCGATATATTCTGTTTTGAAGGGGAAGATTATTTCCTTTAAACTGAAAATATCCTAAGGAATCAGGTGTTGCTTTAATTAAAATTTGTTCTGGATAAACTCCAGAAATTTTACGATAATCCTCAATTACAGACAAGTAAACTTTTCCGTTTTTTAAATCATCATTTACATAACCATCAAACTCATATTGAGCAATACTGAGTTGTGTAAAAAGAGCAAAAATGATGTAAATTATGGGTTTAAATATTTTCATAGGAAAAACGAAGATATACAAATACCTTGGTGTAACAAAAGGAATTTATTTTGGACATATAGCTTGATTATTAATCGTAAATTTGTAAATATGAGTATTTGGAGAGTAATTCTATCAATTTTATTTCCACCCTTAGCAGTCTTGGATAAAGGATGCGGTTCTATTGTTATTGTTCTAATATTAACTTTATGTGGTTGGATTCCTGGAGTTATTGCGGCACTTATTATTATAAATAATCCTAAAAATTAATCGATGTTACAAAAGAGTATTTTTCTTTTAGTGCTATTCTTAACACTGGTAAGTTGTCAATTTACCGAAACGATGATCATTAATGAGAATGGAAGTGGCCGGATGTCAATTTCTATGGATTTAAGTGAAATGATGGCATTTAGTGGAGAAATGATGAGTGATTCTACCATGACTAAGATGGATACGATCATTCCTTTTAAACATATATTAGAAGAAAAAAAGGATAGTATTGCGCAACTCTCTTCTAAAGAACAAAAAAAATTAAAAAGCCTTGAAAACTATAATATTCATTTACTGACAGATCCTGAAACCAGCCAAATGGTTATCGATATTTACACTGATTTTAAAAATGTTTCTGAAGCTAATGATTTGATGAAAGCGTTTGATGAATCTGAAGGATTTATCCCAGGAATGCAGGATGGAGGTAGTAGTAATACTAGTGGAGACAATAATGTAGGAGTAATGTATTCTTATAAAAAAGGAAAATTTAAAAGAGATTCTTATATCATTGATCTCGAAAAACACCAAATTCAAATTGATAGTATAAAGGATGTTGAGTCTTTTATGAGCGGAATGACTTATAAACTTAAATATACCTTCCCTCGAAAAATAAAAAAATCTTCTGTTGAAGATGCCACCTATTCTTTAGATGGGAAAACCATCGAAATGCAACGGTCTTTTATAGAATATATTAAAAATCCAGATGTCATGGATTTAGAAGTTGAATTGGAAAAATAGGTTTTGAATAAGTCAATCGAAATACGAGAATTAGGTATAAAAGATTATAAAGAGACCTGGGACTATCAAAAAGAGATTTTTAAAGATATTATCGATCTTAAAATTAAAAATCGAAGAGAAGATACAAATCTTGTAACTCCCAATTATTTTCTATTTGTAGAACATCCACACGTATATACTTTAGGGAAAAGTGGAGATATTTCTAATCTTTTAATTTCTGAAGAAAAACTTATCGAAATTGGAGCGACGTATTATAAGATTAATAGAGGAGGAGATATTACCTACCACGGGCCAGGGCAGGTTGTTGGTTACCCTATATTAGATTTAGAAAACTTTTTCACAGACATTCATAAATACCTGCGTTTTCTTGAAGAGATGATCATTAGAACCCTAGCTGAATATGGTTTAAAGGGAGAACGGTCTAAAGGAGAAACTGGAGTTTGGTTTGATGTTGGTACTCCATTCGCTAGAAAAATTTGTGCCTTTGGTGTCCATGCAAGCCGTTGGGTTACCATGCACGGTTTTGCATTAAATGTGAATACCAACTTGGGGTATTTTGATCATATGATTCCCTGTGGAATTAAAGGGAAAGCCGTTACTTCGTTGAATGTAGAACTGGGGATAAAAGAGATTCCTATTACTGAAGTCAAAGAAAAATTACTCTATCATTTTTCTGAACTGTTTGAAGCTGAATTGAATCAGAAAGCCTAAGCTTTTACTTATCAAATTTGGTTAATTCGCTATAATTCATCAAGTTTCCTTTGTCGTCGTAAGATTCTTGTTTTACCATTCCAACCCTTTCTGCAATCCAGCTTTTGGTTGTGTGGCTCATTTTTTTCCCCATTACATTAGATTCTGTTGTGGATTGTAGAATGATACAATTAAAGGTTCCAGCTGGAGTTGTTAAATTTTCTTCACCAATCACTTTTCGGTCTTTTGTAATTACATCTACATTCATTGACATACCGGCCATAGAAATTTTCATTTTCATTTCTGAATCTGGAAGTTCTTGACCAACTGTTAAGTCGTTTGGGATAATGATATTGGTCCCTGTAACTTCAGTCTCCATATCTTCAAATTGTTGAAGCATGCCCATGTTTCCTAAAGATTTAAAATCAATAGAGATTCCGTTTCCATCACAAGAAATATCATAATAAAAATCTACGGTTTTATTTCCTTTTTTGTCTTTTGTATTTACTTTCATAGTTACAATTTCCAACCCACCATCTTCTTTGCGATAATTTGTAGTTGTGTAATCTATGGTTCCAGATAGCTTGCCTTTTTTATCGAAATTGGTGTATTGAAAAGTTATGCCTTCTTCAAAAGGGTAATATTTGCTACAATTGTTTTGTGCAAATCCCGAAAATGTAAATAGAAAAAATACGATAAGCGTTGTAAAAATTGATTTCATAATTATGCAATTAATTAGTTGATCCGAAGTTACAAAAAATAATAAATTATTGTATTTCGTAAAGAAGAATGTTTTTGGCGTCACCTTTTACAACAAAATTTGTTTTTCCTTTTTTAGTTGCATCCCCAAGATCTATGGTAGAAGTTCCAAATAAAGGGAACCCATTACTTAACTCCCCCAATTTATTATATAGATATACTTTGTTTTCCTGTGTTTCAGTGATGGAGATATAAGTTCTTTGGTTCGCTATAAATATTTTTGGAGCAGTGTAAATTCCAAAAGGTAATTCGATCAATTTACCATTTATACGCATTAAATTGTCATCAAGTGTAACTTTAATTTTTCCTTTAATAGTAAACCAATATGCAGTAACATTTAGTTTTAAGGATGCTATTTTGCCTTCTTGAGAAATGCTATGTTTGGTATTGTCTTTGGTAATGATCACAAATTTTTTGCCTTCACGAGCTATTGGAATTTCAGAAAAATCAAAGGTTTTAGAAATCGTAATTCTTGGCTTCCCAATTCTATTTAAAATGTTGAGTTTTCCGCTTTTTTCAGCAATTAATATATAGTCTTTACTTGCCATACGTATGTGCTGAGGAGCTAAGACAATATCAGATTTTGCTTTTTTAAATTTAAATCCTTTCACTCTTTTCCCTTTACTATCCACCATAAAAACCTCATTCCCCTGAGTGATTAAAAAACGATATTTTCGATTATTATCATAATCAAATACCGAAAGGGCTTGGGTAATATCATCTTTAAATTTTATAGGAAATGCATCCACATTCCTGCCAGTTCTGTCTAAAACATAAACAATGTTCTTGGTAGCAAATGCCATTTGTTTTTTTCCGTTTCGCAATAAATCAACCTCTTGGATACTTCCTAAAATTGGGCTGTCCAATTTTTTAGTCCAAAGGGTTTTTCCGCTAGAGGATATAAAATAAAGTTTGTTGGTAACATCTTGTACAACGATATCTTTTCCCCCAGTTCTATGGTTGCTGAAGAAATTAATTTCTCCCATAATATCATCTTCCAATGGTATGCTAAACACCTGAGCTACTTTTTGGATCACTTGTTTTTTAGTAGTCACCGCTTCTTTACAAACCAAATTTACATGGGCAAAATCACGGTCAAAGCTAAACTGAAGTATCGCTAAAGGATATTTTTTAAAAGAAATAGATTCGATAGGAGTATGTAAAAGGCTTGAAATAGTTTTGGTGTAATTTCCGTTTAACTTCAAAATTAAGAGCGAAGATTCATCGCTTAATTGTGAAAGAGTTTCTTTGTAATACGATGTAGTTGCTAGGCAATTATTTGTTAAAAACGAATTGATGATATGTTTGGCTATTTCTATAGTTTCAGAAAAGATAAAAAAGTGATCCAATTTAAATACGATATTGGGTTGTTCCTCTGTTAATAATGGAGAAAAGAGATTTGAAAATAAATCGGGTTTTGTAAACTGATGGATTTCGACTCCTTTAAAATTTTCTAGAGGATTTATAAAATTGGCTAAGGCTTCTTCAGTTAACGAGGGGTCGATACTATTTAAAACCATAGCATTCCCATTTTTAAAACCTATCTTACTCACTTCATTTACAGATTCATATAAATACGCGCCTTCCTGATCTTTTACTTTTATAGCACGAAACTGTTGCAAGTTTTTTTGAAAAAGATCAAAATCATTATAAGTCAATGAAATGACACTAATAGCATCTGTAGGAGTGATTTTAGCAATTTCGTTTCTTTGAGGTACGAGGTTTTTAAAAGCAGAAAGAACTTGAGGAATACTGTCATTTACCAAAACAACTCCCGAAGCATTAAGCGCATCTGGCAGCACTTCGACGTTTAAAGAAGCCCAAGATGCAAAATCAATTGTAGTGGATTCGTTAATCGAAATTTTATTTACAGGAAAAATAGAAGTAAAATCAGATGCGGTTTTTAAGTCATATATTTTCTGAAAAACAGGGTCTTTTTCATAAAGGCCATCGAGAGTATTTTTAATAATTTGTAGAGAGCTAGAAGCTATAAAAACACTGTCTTTTATTATATTAAAAAGTAGTTGATCGTTTATGGTAACTTGATGAATCGTATTTTTTTTATAGGATAAACGCTCTGTTTTTTTTTGGGGAATTGAATCTAAATTTAAAAGCCCAGATGACGGTTTGGTGATAAAAGTAAAATGATTTGCATTTTTAATTTCAGAAATACACAACAAACTTGTGGTATCTGGATGAAGATGTTTTAAAAGCGAATTATCTTTAAAAAAAGAATAAGGTGGAGTGTTTTTTAGTTGGGAGAGGAGGCCATTGTTCTTGATGTCTGTTTTTAATACTTCCAAATCCTGAATTTTAAAAACCAAGGATACCCCTTCTGGGATAAATTGAGAAAGCTTACCAGTTTTTTTAGAGGTATCCTCACAACTATAAAAAACAGTTATGACAAATAAAAAGAAAATGCTTTTCAGAAAAACGTTCATACTTCAAAAATAATAAGGAATATCACTGTTTTAGTTATAAAATTGAAATGTTTTTATACAGGTTTTTAACAATCAAAATAAGGAGTTATTATATTCAAGGATTCATTAGACTTTTTAGATTTACTCAGTAAAAAATAAACTATCCAATTGTCTTATTTTCTAATATTAATAAGATCCATTTTGTATTGCTCGGGTAGGAGTCTAAAACTTTTGCGATGGTATTTAGTAATCCCATATTTTCTAATAGCTTCCCGATGTTCTTTAGTGGGATAGCCTTTGTTTTGTTTCCAGTTATACATGGGAAATTCTTCATGAATTTTTTCCATAAAGGCATCTCTATAGGTCTTCGCTAATATAGAAGCCGCTGCAATATGCAAATATTTACCGTCTCCTTTTATCACACATTCGTAAGGAATATTTTTATAGGGTTTAAATCGGTTGCCGTCTATGGCAATAAATTCTGGGGGCGAAGTAAGGAGGTCTATAGAATGATGCATTCCTAAAATAGAAGCATTTAATATGTTTATCTTATCAATTTCCTCCATCATAATATGAGCTACACCAAAACAAATAGCTTGCTCCTCAATGATGGGTTTTAATAATTCTCGTTTTTTTTCTGAAAGTTGTTTAGAATCTGTAAGGATTTTGTTTTTAAAATGATCTGGTAATATTACTGCAGCAGCAGTTACAGGACCCGCCAAGCACCCTCGGCCAGCTTCATCGGTTCCACATTCTAATAACAGCGGGTTGATTTTTAATTTTAGCATTTAAAAATAATACAATGTAATTCCATTCAAAAGTATACCTTTGCTTTGTAAGTAAAAAATTGATGAATAAACCGTTTTTAATATTTCTTTTTCTTTTTATTTCGGCATTTGTTTACTCTCAAGATGCGGATAGAAAAACACCAAAAAAGAAGAAAGAAAAACCTTCTATAACCTTATATAAAATCATTTCTGCCCAACGCGATACTACTTTTGTAGATACAAGTTTAAGCATTCAAAAAGAATATAAGTTTAATTATTTAAGAAGGGATATTTTTGAGCTACAAGAATTTGCGAATGTTGGTCAGACCTATAATACATTAGCCTACGATTTTAAGGAAACCAACTTAAAACCACTATTTGCAGCACAATCTCATCATTTTAATTATAAAGAAATTGAAGAGATGAAGTATTTTCATGTGCCAACTCCTTTAACCGAGTTGTATTTTAAAACCGCTTTTAAACAAGGACAACAGTTAGATGCGTTTTTTACGATTAATACTTCGGAACAAGTTAATTTTTCTGTGGAATATATGGGAGTAAGATCCTTAGGCGCTTATCAAAATAGTTTGACCAGTACTGGAAATTTTAAATTTACTTCTAATTATCATACAAAAAATAAAAGATATCAAATTCTTACTCATGTCGCTGCTCAGGATATTTTAAATGAAGAAAATGGGGGTCTCACAGAATCTTCGATCGAACTTTTTACAGAAAATGTTAGTGATTTTACAGACAGAGGAAGATTAGATGTTAACTTTGAGGATGCAGAGAATTTATTAAAAGGGTTTCGGTTTTTTTTAGATCAGGAATATCATCTTATACCTAAAAAAGACAGCCTATCTCCAAGTAGTTTAAGCATTGGTAATAAAATAAGTTTTGAAGATAAATCTTATGTTTATCGTCAAGATAATCCTTTTGATGGTTTTGGAGAGTCATATGTAAATTCAGATTTAAACAAAAAAGTAAAACTAGAAGATTTTAATGTTCAGGCCTATTCTCGTTTTGAAAATTCTACAATTGGAAGTCTTACCGCTTTTATTGGGTATACCGATTACAATTATGGCTATAATACGGTATTGTATTTAGAGGAAGGAACCATTACTAACAGATTAAAAGGTGACCTAGTTCAAGCAGGAGCTTCGTATAAAAAGAGATTTGGAGGCTTTCAAGTGTTTGGAGAAGGTGCCTTAAATATTTCGGGCGGTTTAGATGCTAATTTTCTAAAAGCGGGAGCATCTTATTCAATCAATGAAAAAAACAGAGTTTCTGCAGAAATTAAATCTCATTCTACTGCTCCTAATTTTAATTTCTTGTTATTCCAAAGTGATTATAAAAACTATAATTGGCAAACAAATTTTGATAATGTAAAGACGCAACAATTATCGGTTCATTTGGAATCTAATAACATAGTAAATGCCTCGGTTTCATATTCTGGTATTGATGATTATGCTTATTTTACAATTAAGGAAAACGACTCTACACCAACGCCACATCAGTATCAAGAACGTGTTGACTATGTAAAAGTGAAATTGCAAAAAGAGTTTCGTTATAAAAAGTTTGGATTAGAAAACACATTTCTTTATCAAGAAGCTTTAAGTGGTGAAGAAGTGTTAAACGTACCGCAATTTATAACTCGCAATACCCTGTATTTTCAAGACGAATGGTTTAAAAAAGCACTATTTGCACAAACAGGGATCACCTTTAAGTATTATGCAAATTATAATATGAATGCCTACGACCCTGTATTAGCAGAGTTTTATGTGCAAAACGATCAGGAATTAGGAGGGATTCCCTATTTTGATATTTTCTTTAATGCCAAAGTGAAGCAAATACGGTTTTACTTTAAATACGAAAACATTGGTGCGCTATTTACCAGTACAAAAGATTATTTTGCAGCTTCGGGATATCCTTATCGAGATGCTGTGATTCGATTTGGTATTGTTTGGAATTTCTTTATGTAGAATTTGACACTTACGATTTTACCTAACAATCCTTTAAAAAACAAAAAAGAGCTCTGTCAAAGTTTTAAACTTTGACAGAGCTCTTCAAGTATTTAATAAAATAATACTGTTAATTCAACTTAGTTAAACTTGCAGCAATTGCTTCGGTGTATTTGTCTGCCGCCTTAATAGCATCTTTAGGGTCGGTTATTTTTGTAGTTGTTGCTGCTAACAATTGGTCACCATCTTCTCTATCAAGATTGTAAAATAAGGTTTCTAACACATACTTTTTAGTTGTAGAGGTATAGCTACTGCCCGTTCCATAATAAGCTCCAAAAGTTGAATAAGAATAAGGGTTCATATAATAACTATTAAAACCACCATAATAGCTTGGATAATAAGAAGAGTAAGGCCCCATCATACCCATGCCCATATAGTCATTATAATAATTTGTTGTAGTAGTTTCTTCATAATCTTTTAAGACACTGATACAAACTGCATCGTAACCTTCATAACCAAAAATATCACGAATTAGTTTTTGTCTTTCTTCTGTCATTTCTTTATCTGGATTCATTTTTGGGAATCTTGTAAAGCTTTCAGTTGCTTTGTAACCAGCGGCTCTTAGTTTGTTAGCAATACTGGTCTCAAAATCTGCACGAACTCCAGCATCTGCAGTTCTGGCAATGACTAATATATTTCTGTCTTTTAAATCTTCTTTTGCATTTTCACCCTTCCAAGCACTTAAAACTTTAACTTGTGTATTACAAGCAGTAAATAAGGTTAGTACTAATGCGAATACGATGTAGTTTATTTTTTTCATTTAAATTTTTTAAAAAGTTTCCTTGAAATCCGATAGCACTTCGACAAGCTCAGTGTGACAACTCAATAATCAAGGTGATTTTATATAGTATTTAGTCTCTTAGTAATCCTCTGGAGATTACAATTTTTTGAATTTCTGAAGTTCCTTCATAAATCTGAGTGATTTTTGCATCTCTCATTAATCGCTCCACATGATACTCTTTTACATAACCATTGCCTCCATGAACTTGAATGGCTTCAATAGTTACATCCATAGCAACTTGTGAGGCAAATACTTTTGCAATGGCACTACTCATATCATAATTGTTGCCTTGGTCTTTATCCCAGGCTGCTTTATGAACTAATAATCTTGCAGCTTCAATATTGGTGTGCATATCGGCCAATTTAAATGCAATGGCTTGATGGTTGCAGATTTCTGTTCCAAACGATTTTCTAACTTTAGAATAATCACGTGCCAACTCGTAGGCTCCTGCAGCAATACCTAATGCCTGAGAAGCAATTCCAATTCTTCCACCACTTAATGTTTTCATGGCAAAAGTAAATCCGAAACCATCTACACCAATTCTATTTTCTTTAGGAACTTTTACATCGTTAAATATTAACGAATGTGTGTCGCTTCCTCGAATTCCTAATTTATCCTCTTTGGGTCCCACAACAAAACCTTCCCAACCTTTTTCAACAATAAAAGCATTGATACCGTGGTGTTTTTTTTCTCTATCGGTTTGTGCGATCACAATATAATAATCTGCAGTACCTCCATTGGTAATCCAGTTTTTTGTTCCGTTTAAAATATAATGATCCCCATGGTCTAAAGCTGTGGTTCTTTGTGAAGTTGCATCAGATCCTGCTTCGGGTTCACTTAAACAAAAAGCACCTAGTTTTTCACCGGTTGCTAATTTGGTGAGATACTTTTGTTTTTGTTCTTCGTTAGCGTATTTTTCAATTCCGTAGCACACCAAAGAGTTGTTTACAGACATGACCACACTTGCAGAAGCATCTATTTTTGAAATTTCTTCCATCGCCAAGGAGTAGGATAATGCATCCATTCCACCTCCGCCATATTTTGGGTCAACCATCATTCCAAGAAAACCAAGTTCCCCCATCATCTTTATTTGTTGGGTTGGAAACTCTTGTTTGTTATCACGTTCTATAACTCCGGGTAATAATTCATTTTTAGCAAAATCGCGAGCTGCGTCGCGAATCATTATATGCTCTTCGGTAAGGCTGAAATCCATTGAAAACGGTATTAATTATTCTAATATAGAGATAGGCAAATATACTTTTAAAATCTCAATACTCAAACCCAAACCCGATAGTTATCAGGGTCAACTTACAGTCTATAATTCCTTTTTATAAAAATATTTAAAATTTGATACTTGTAAATTATTAATTTAGATTTCTGAATTGTATTTTTAATTTTAAATTGAATAAAAAAGTTGAAAGAAAATAACTATCATGTGATTGGTGTGATGAGTGGAACCTCATTGGACGGTATCGATCTTGCTCAATTGCAATTTCAAGTATCTGATGCTGGAGTTTGGAGTTTTAAAATTCTTAAATCTGAAACCATTCCTTACCCTTTATTCTGGAAAGAAAAATTACAGGCAGCAATATTTTATTCACAAGAGCAGATTGTTGATTTTGATAATGCTTATACAAAGTTCTTAGCAAATGTAATTTCAGAATTCATTAAAAAAAATAAAATTGAAAACCTTGACGGGGTTTGTAGTCATGGGCATACCATCTGGCATCAACCTGAAAATGGACTCACCTTACAAATTGGTAATTTGCCCATATTAGCTAAATTAATTGACCAAAAAGTTATCTGCGATTTTAGAATACAAGATGTAGAAATGGGAGGAAATGGAGCTCCTTTAGTGCCAATAGGAGATCTTTTACTGTTTCCAGAATATGATTATTGTTTAAATCTTGGCGGTTTTGCAAATGTCTCTTTTGAAAACTTTAGTTCTGATGAAAATCAGAATCTCAAGAGAATTGCTTTTGATGTATGTCCAGTTAATATTGTTATGAATAGATATGCCGAATTATTGGGAAAACCCTTTGATGAAGATGGTAAAATTGCAGCTTCAGGAAATCTTAATTCAGCACTACTAGATCAATTAAATAACTTGAATTTTTATAAGAAATCGGCGCCAAAATCATTGGGATTAGAATGGGTGCAGGATACTGTTTTTCCTTTATTGGAGGATTCAGAGAGTTCTATAAAAGATATTTTACACACATTTGTTGAGCATGTAGTTATTCAGCTTTCAAAACAATTTCCTGAGGGCTCTTCAGTTTTAATTACAGGGGGAGGAGTGTATCATCGTTATTTGATAAATAGATTAAAATTTCATTCAAAAATAAAGATTTTTATACCCTCTTCGGAGCTTATAGAATATAAGGAAGCGTTGATTTTCGGGTTGTTAGGATTGTTGAAGTTAAGGGGTGAAATTAATTGCTTGTCCAGTGTGACCGGAGCAAAAAAAGATCATTCTTCAGGGAAAATAATTATTCCTTAAATTTATTGGAAACACTCTTTTTTTATTACCTTCAACCCTTAAAATTTTACTTTCAAAATAATAAAATTGTTATTATTTTTCTCGAAATTAATTAACTTAAAAACCTATACATGACATCTCTTATTATATTAATTTTTGTTATTGGTTATCTTTCCATAACACTTGAACACCCTTTAAAATTAGATAAAACAGTACCGGCATTATTGATGTCCGCAATAATTTGGGCAGTACTTGCTATTGGTTTTCATAGTGGTTGGTTTAGTGTCATAGATACTCACGAAAATGTTTTTAATTTTTTAACTGGTGGTGAAGCAGCAGAACATGGGTTTGAAAATACCTTATTGCATCATTTAGGGAAAACTTCTGAAATTTTGATTTTTCTTGTTGGTGCTATGACTATAGTAGAAATTATTGATTTGCATCGTGGTTTCGAAATATTAAAAGGTGCCGTTCATACTAAAAGTAAGAAAAGGTTATTATGGATTATTGGGATTTTAGCATTTGTTCTTTCAGCTATCATAGATAACTTAACGGCAACCATTGTATTGGTAACCTTATTAAGAAAATTAATACATAACAAAGAAGAACGTCTTTGGTATGCAGCAATGGTGGTTATAGCTGCTAATGCTGGTGGAGCTTGGTCTCCAATTGGAGATGTGACGACAACCATGCTTTGGATTGCAAATAAAGTAACAGCCATGGGCTTAGTGAAAACAGTAGTAATCCCTTCCGTAGTTTGTTTTATTGTGCCTTTTTTTATTGCTGGAAATTTAAAAGTTTTTAAGGGAGAAATTATGGTGGATACGGAGGAAGATGTTGAAGCAGAAAGGTTGTTAAGTAGTAAAACTATGCTTTATTTAGGTTTAGGAATGATCGTGTCAGTTCCTGTATTTAAAACCATCACACATTTACCTCCTTATATAGGTATGATGTTGGCACTTGGTGTAGTTTGGTTGGTTTCTGAATATATTCATCCAGAAGAAGATTTTTCTAGCGAAAGACGTCATTTGTATTCTGCTCACAAGGCACTTTCTAGAATTGAGATTTCTAGTATCCTGTTTTTCTTAGGGATTTTGATGGCTGTTGCTGGATTAGAGTCCTTAGTTTATGGAGCTATAGATGGAGTAGAAGTAGGAACACTTCGTTATGTTGCCGAAATACTTCAGGGAGCCATACCTAATCAAGATATCGTTGTTATATTATTAGGAGTTTTATCTGCAGTAATTGATAATGTTCCTTTAGTTGCTGCATCCATTGGGATGTACGATTCGCCTACAGATTCTGTATTATGGCACTTTATAGCATATTCTGCTGGAACTGGAGGGTCTATGTTAATTATAGGTTCTGCTGCAGGGGTAGCTGCCATGGGGATGGAGAAAATAGATTTTATCTGGTATCTTAAAAAAGTAGCCTGGTTAGCATTTGCAGGTTTTATTGTAGGAGCTGCTGTCTTTTTACTTTTTGAAAGAGTGATTTTTAGTTAAACTATTTTAACTCTAACAATTTCTTAAACCGAATCTCGTTATTCAATTTAAACCTATAACCACATGATTAATTTTTTAATCCAAGACGGTTCTGAAGAAGCTATTCAGGATCTTGAACCTATTGTTGAAGAAAAAACCTTGTCCATCATGGAATTGCTTATGGATGGAGGAATGGCTGGGCAAATAATAATAGGAATACTATTTGTATTGCTTTTTGTAGCTGTCTATCTTTATTTTGAACGGCTTTTTGCTATAAAAGCGGCTACTCATTATGATCGTAACTTTATGAATCAGATAAAAGATAGTGTGTCTAATGGGAATATTCAATCGGCAAAAGATTTATGTACTCAACAAAATACACCTGTTTCTAGGCTTACCGAAAAAGGAATATCCCGTATAGGAAATCCTTTAGAAGATATCAATACGGCTATTGAAAACGCAGGAAGATTAGAGGTTTATAAACTAGAAAAGAACGTGAGTATTCTTGCAACTATAGCAGGAGCTGCTCCTATGATTGGGTTTTTAGGGACAGTAATCGGAATGGTATTGGCTTTTCATACATTGGCAACCAGTAGTGGTCAAGCCGAGATGGGAACCCTTGCAGAGGGTATTTATACAGCGATGACAACAACAGTAGCAGGGTTGATCGTTGGTATTATTGCTTATATAGGTTATAATCATATTGTTGTTAAAACCGATAAGGTAGTGCATCAAATGGAAGCCACAGCTGTAGACTTTTTAGATCTTTTAAACGAACCGACTTAATGAATTTAAGAGGAAGAAATAAAGTAAGTGCTGAGTTTAGTATGAGCTCTATGACGGATATTGTCTTTCTGTTATTGGTGTTTTTCTTATTAACATCACCATCGATAACACCAGATGCTTTAGATTTAATTTTACCAAAAGCAAAAGGGAAAACAACAAACAAACAAAACGCTTCGGTGAGTATTACTAAAGATGGTGCTTATTATGTGAATAAAGAGCGGGTAAGTGAATATAATATAGAAACAGAACTGAAAAGTGTTTTAAATGGTCAAGAAAACCCTACATTAATTCTTCGTGCTGAAGAAGGAGTGCCTATTGAAGACGCAGTGTTTGTTATGGATATTGCCAATAAAAATAATTTTAAAGTAGTATTGGCCGTTAGACCGAATTAGATGTCTGTCATTCAGAACGAATGTGAAGAACCGCTACTCTATTAATAATATAAGATGAGTTTATTAGATACAAAACATAAAAAAAAGAGTATGGCAATCACTGTGGTATTACACGTGATTATTTTGCTATTGTTGTTTTATGTAGGTTTATCTTATTTAGATCCGCCGCCAGAAAATGGTATTGCTATAAATTTTGGCACGATGGATACAGGTAGCGGAAAAATACAACCTACTGAAAAAATTAAAACCGCTCCCAAGCCTACCACAACAAAACCAGTGGTACAGCAAAAAGCTGAAATTAAAGAAGAAGTGGTAACACAGGATAATGAAGAAGCTCCTGTTATTAAAAAAGAGGAGAAAAAAGAAGAAGTAAAGGAGGTGGTTGAAGAAGTTCCAAAAAAGGAAGAACCTGTTGAGGAACCTGAAAAAAAACCGGATCCTAAGCCTGATAAATCTACTACAGATGCACTTTCTAGTTTAATTAATGGGCCTAAAAGTAATGGGGTAGATCAAGGAGGAGAAGGAGATGATAAAACTGGTGGAGATAAAGGAGATCCAAATGGAGATCCAAATGCTAAAAGTTATTACGGGAATGGCAAAGGACTGGATGGTGATGGTAACTATTTGTTGGGAGGCCGAAAAGCACTTAATAAAAAAAAGATCGTACAAGATTGTAATGAGGCAGGTACCGTTGTCGTAAGTATAGAAGTGGATAGAAACGGAAGAGTGATCAAAGCCATGCCAGGAGTAAGAGGTACTACTAATAATTCTCCATGCCTACTAGATCCTGCAAAACGTGCTGCATTAGCTACCATTTTCAATAAAGATGACAAGGCACCCTCTAAACAAATTGGAAAAATAATCTACAGATTTAGCCTTTCGGAATAGTATCGTAAAACCAAGATTCTAAGCACATTTTTAATATATTTATAGCTTATAAATTAATTTGCTATGATTCGTTTAAAATTACTTCTTTTGGTTGCATCAATTTCTATGATTAGTTGCACTAATTCTTCTGAAAAAAATACTATTCATACTGCCAAAATAGAAAAATCACCTCATGATTTTATGTTTATGCAACGTGCATATCCTACGGGAGAAATTAAAACTGATGCTTATGCTAAAGCCATTCAGTGGAAAAAAGAACATGCCAATCGAAGTTCTAATGCCGATGTGATTTGGGAGTTTTCTGGACCTAATAATATTGGAGGAAGAATTTCAGATATTGAAATTCCAATAGATCAAGCGCAAACCTATTATGTGGGAGCAGCTTCAGGAGGAATATTTAAAACCACAGATGGCGGTGCCAATTGGACTCCTATTTTTGATGAACAAGAAATGCTTTCTATTGGTGATATGGAGATTTCAAAAAATAATACCGATTTACTTTGGGTAGGTACTGGTGAGGTAAATGCAGGAGGAGGCTCTTTGGCCTATGATGGAGATGGAATGTATAAAAGCGCCGATGGCGGACTTACTTGGGAAAGTAAAGGGCTTCCAGCGCTTGGAAGCATAGGAAAGGTTTTAATTGACCCTAATGATGATAATACCATATTTGTAGGGGCAATGGGGCCACTTTTCAGAAAAGATAATAATAGAGGAGTGTATCGCTCTACAAACGACGGTGCAGATTGGGAACAAGTATTATTTGTAAGTGATTCTACAGGTATTATCGATATGTCTATTCATCCTAACAATGGAGATATTTTATATGCGGCTAGCTGGGAGCGAATTAGAAGACCTAATAACAATCAATATGGAGGAGAAACTTCTAGAATTTATAGATCGCAAGATGGAGGAGATACTTGGGCTGAATTAACCAATGGCTTGCCAAGTAATCCGGAAAATAAGGGTAGAATTAGTATTGATATTTCTCAATCTAATCCAGATGTATTATATGCGTTTTACACCGATAAAATAGGGAACGTTGAAGGGACATTTAGAACAGATAACGGTGGAGATTCTTGGACAGAGGTAAATTCAATCAATACTGGAACTTCTTATCATTGGTGGTTTGGAGGAATATTTGTAGACCCTACAGATGAAGATATTATTTATAATTCTGGATTTGTCATGGAAAAATCTATTGATGGCGGGAATTCATGGAATTCTACTTTTCCGAATGTTCATGTAGATCAACATGCTGTGGCTTTTAATGCATCTGTTCCTGGAGAAGTGTTAGTTGGTAATGATGGTGGGTTGTATATAAGTTCGAATGACGGGGCATCTTCAGTTAAAGATAATACCTTGCCCATTACACAGTTTTATCGTTTTAATGTAGATCCACAAAATGAAAATAAAATATATGGAGGAGCGCAGGATAATAACACCATCAGAACAACAACAGGTGGATTGAATGATTGGCAAGCAATTTATGGAGGTGATGGATTTCAACCTTTAGTAGATCCCACAAACACTAATGTAATTTATGCCTTATCCCAACGTGGAAATTTGGGTAAATCTACAAACAATGCAGTGTCATTTAGTTCCGCATTAAACGGGATTCCTAGTGGAGATACCAACAATTGGGATACAGTAATTACTTTTGATCCAGCAGATTCACAAACCTTGTATTACGGAACTCAAAAAGTGTATAAAACCACCAATGCAGCAGGAAACTGGGAAGCTATAAGTCCAGATTTAAGCAATGGACCTCATAGTGGAAATTTAGCATTCGGAACTGTTACTACTATCGATGTTTCTCCTTTAGATAGTTCTATAGTTTATGCAGGAACCGATGATGGAAATGTTTGGGTAACTCAGGATGGAGGAACAAGTTGGGATTTAATCTCTACAACCTTACCCAATTTATGGACAACAAAAGTATTGGCGGCTAGAGATGATGCGGCTACAGTTTATGTAACTTTTTCAGGGTATCGCTATGGAGAAGATACTGGGCATGTATTTAAAAGTACAGATTATGGTGTAAATTGGATTGACATTTCTAACAACCTTCCAGATATTCCTGTAAATGATATCCTAAAAGACAGTTATGGAAATTTATTTTTGGGGACAGATATTGGAGTGCTTGCTTCATTTGATGAAGGTGCAAATTGGCAACCTCTAGGAATTAATATGCCTTCTGTTGTAGTGAACGATATGTACATCCATGAGGCTACAGAATATTTGTATGTAGCAACCTATGGGCGGTCAAGTTATAAATTAGATATTGCTGACGATATTTTAGAAACGGTAACAAATATAATTGCTTCGGAAGTTAAGTTATATCCAAACCCAGCATCAGAATATGTAACTATTTCTATTCCCAATTTATCTGGAAAAATTAAGGTTGTTCTTTTTGATCAGTTAGGAAGGACGGTATTAAGTCAGGAATTAAATTCTTCAAATTCTGAAGAGCGAATAGCATTAGATGGGGTAAATTCTGGAATATACTACATGCAATTAGCTAATGGAAGCGACAGAATTACTAAAAAACTAATTGTAAAATAACTCTAAAATTTAATTGTTATTAATTATTCTGAAACCATAAACTGGCTCTTCGAGCAATTACCCATGTACCAGCGAATTGGTGCGGCTGCGTATAAAGTAGATTTGTCTAATACCCTAAAATTAATGGATTATTTAAAAGGGCCTCAATATAGTTTTAAATCTGTACACGTTGCTGGAACAAATGGTAAGGGATCTACCAGTCATATGTTAGCCTCCATATTTCAAGAAGCGGGTTATAAAACAGGCTTGTATACCTCTCCTCATTTAAAAGATTTTAGAGAACGTATTAAGATTAATGGAGAATTAATTTCTAAGGAATCTGTTATAGATTTTGTAAAAAATCACCAATCTTTTTTTGAAGAAAATCAATTGTCTTTTTTTGAAATGACCGTTGGATTAGCTTTTGATTATTTTAGAAAAGAGAAAGTAGATATCGCAATTATTGAAGTAGGTTTAGGAGGTAGGTTAGATAGCACTAATGTTATTCTACCTGAAGTGTCTGTAATAACAAATATCGGCCTAGATCATACTCGGTTTTTAGGAAACACACTAGAAGAAATTGCTTTTGAAAAGGCTGGGATTATAAAACCTAATACTCCTGTGGTAATAGGAGAAACTTATCCAGAAACTAAGAAAGTGTTTCAGGAGGTCGCTATTGCTAATTCTAGTTCAATAATCTTTGTGGAAGTGGAAAGGGTAGAAGCTTATCCAATAGATTTATTGGGAGAATATCAAAAGAAGAATTGCAAGACAGCTATAAAGACGGTAGATGTGCTTAAAGAAAAAGAGTGGAAGATAACTGAAGAAGCATTAAAGAAAGGATTATCAAAAATTGTTGCTAATACTGGTTTATTGGGAAGATGGCAGATTTTGCAAGAAAACCCTAAAGTAATATGTGATACTGCTCATAATAAGGAAGGACTAGAGTTGGTTTTAGAACAATTACAAAAAGAGTCATTTAACAAGCTACATATTGTTTTAGGAGTAGTAGATGATAAAAATTTGGAGAATATATTACCACTTTTCCCAAAAGATGCGGCTTACTATTATTGTAAGCCCGATGTAATACGAGGTTTTAATCAAGAGACTTTAAAAAAGGAATCTTTGCCTTATGGGTTGGTTGGATTGGCTTATTTATCTGTGAAAGAAGCTTATAAAGCTGCATTGATAAATGCATTAGAAGATGATTTAATTTATATTGGAGGAAGCACCTTTGTGGTAGCAGAAATATTATAATATTTTTGTTGTAAATGTTTGCTGGAATTAAAAACTAGCCTATATTTGCAACCGCTAACAGAGAGGGCAATTAGCTCAGTTGGTTCAGAGCACCTCGTTTACACCGAGGGGGTCGGGGGTTCGAATCCCTCATTGCCCACAGTATAAAACCTTAACACGCTTTTAAACAAGTAGTTAAGGTTTTTTCTTTTTAATAATTGTACGATTTATGTATTGTAAGGATTATTTAACCCCTATTTATTTCAAAAGACTTACCAAATAATTCTTGCACCTCAGCAATTTTTAACGGTCTTGAAATATTAAAATTATCAGAGTTATGATTTATGTATTGTAACATCCTACTTTCGTAAAATAACAACTTCAAAGATATTTATTATTCTAATGCACTTCATCAACACGACACAAAGTGATATACAAACTGTTCTAAAGAAGATTACCCAAAAGAGGTTGAAAAAGGAATTTGCCTATAAAGGCTATCCATTTCCATCGGATGCAAATAAGTATGTTATCATTGCGTCTAATCGAAAAGCTAATCTTTGTTATTACTATGGGAGCAAGCCCACTATTATATTAGAGTTGTTGCCTATGGAACTGCCTAAGGGGAATTGGAAGTTGTTTGTTGAGTGACTTATAAAAAGAATCCATTATATCTAATAAGTGCATCTCGTAATACTTTCGCATTATCATGACCTTCAACTAATATTACCAATTTCATCCTCTTTTTTTCTTTCTTGAACTCATTTAATCTTGTTTTATTAATTTGATGTATTTCAACATTTATATAACTAATACCGTTATTTCTATTTGATAACATATGAAAGTTACAATCACCACTAAAGTCATATATTTTGTTAAATCTTGAATAAGGTTTTCCTTCACTGTTTGTTGGTGTAAGTTCTAAATAATCTTCAACAAAATTTGCAATATAATTGTTGTCATTACCATATTTATAAGCATACTTATTTATATATTCAATAATAATAACTTTTGTTTCTTCAAGTGAAACGACTTTGGTGTTATTAATTATTTGTTCAACGCCATTTTTAAACACAATTTTAGAGACTCCCTCTTTAGAGATAATATATTGAGGTCCTTCTAAATTATTGTAATTCTTATATTTAATATTTTCTATATTTATTTCAGTTATTTTAGATATTAAAGAATCACCATTTATCATATAGATAACATCTTGAGAGTAACTTAAAGTAGAAAAGCTAAAAAGAATAGCTAATAACATAAATGCTTTTTTCATAATTAATATTTTATTGGGTAGTAAATGCAAAGTTAGCTTTTAATACTTTCTTAGAATATGACAATAGATGTCATAATAAAAAAACCTACCACAAATAAATGATAGGCTTTATACTTTTAATTGGGAGTTAATCGTTTAGTTTAATTCAAATTAAATAAACTCAATTTCAGAAATAATTTCTATCTTTTTATATAATCCATAAAAAACAAACCGCCTTCAAGTGAATTAAGCCAATTCCAAGTTTCCTCTATTTCCTTCGACTGTTGACTGGCAAAATCAAATATATAAGTTACACCTTTTTCTGTAGTAACGTATGAAAATTGACAAATTTTTACTCCTGCTTCTTGGATTGGATTTGAAATATTTGGGTCAAAACTTGACGTCATACCTATATTTAATACTTTTGCAGCAGCACAGGCAACTTTAGACAAAGATGGTTCTGGTATAAAACAAGCTGCATTAAGACCAGCATCAACGACATAAACAACGATTTTACAACCATCTTCTAAATTCTTATCATTCAAATCTTTGATGAATTCTTTTTTAAAATCTTCTTGCCCATAACTACAAAAACAACAAGCAATCGACAAAATGTATAAAATAAGCTTACTCATAATCTAAAATGTTATTTTTGGAATAATTTTTCTAATTTCTCTCTCAACATTTGTTGAAGCTCTTGAAGCCTCATTACTTATGTTTTGTAACGTTTTTACTGCATCATTACCCGGCCCTGGACCTCTAGTTAAATCATTAACAGCATTATTCCAATGTTTTGTAATGTCATTGTTTTCACCAAAATCTAATTTAAGAATTTCACCTATATCTCTTAAACCTTTGATTATATCATTATTTTTACCAAAACAACCTTTCGAACCACCTATGCCATATTGAAAACATTTATCAATTTCTCTTGTTAAAAGTCTACCACCAGCACAACCAGCGAAGGTGTAAGGCTCACCACCAGATGATAAACCACATTCTAGAATTATCTGTGCTTCTGGATTAAGATCAAAATTTTGTGTTCCATAACAAATCGCAGTTCCATAAAAACTTACGCTTCCTGTTCTACTTTGTTGTTCCATACAAGCAATTACCTTTGCAGTTTCTTCATCATTCGTTAAAGAAGAGCCCATACAAAGTGGATACTTACTATAATCATTTCCATAATTCCTATAACACTCTTGAAGTTTATCAGCTATTTGAGCTTCTCTAGAGCCACCCAATTTGCCAAACAGACACAACATTCTTTCCTCTTCCGAGTTAGTGTTTCTAATACAGTTATATATTTCCAACTCTTTCCTGCCTGCCATTTTTTCAACAAGACATTCTGTAAACTGTTCCCTATTTAAACCTGTTTGAGAGTTATAAGAAGCTTCATAACATTCTTGTGCTTGAATTTCACCTGTAAGCATAGGTTGACCGAATGATTCTTCATTATTAACTATTTCAGTTGGAGTTTGCCGAAAACCTTGTTCTGTTTGTATTCCAGCGGTAGTATTATATGTTGGTGGACTATAAATATTTAAATTTGGATTAACAGGTGGAGGACAATAACATCTGCCAATAATATTAGCCCCAAACTGACTACTAATTTCTACAAGATTATTATTCCAATCAATATAAAAAGCATTAAAATTTGGGTTTTGAGAAGGAATCATAACATACATTTGTCCAGATGGTTCCCTAAAAGCTTCAAAACGATTGTTTGGGTTTCCGCGTTGATAAAAGAACCCATCAGCATATAAGTCATAAGAAATTTGTCTAACATCGTCATCTAGTCTACCTATTGTTTGTGAGTATGACTCTAATTGAAAGAAGTTAAAGATTAAAATTAAAATCCAAATTTTTCTAAAGCTTAAAAATATTTTCATAATAAATCATATTTGGTTATGCTATTTTTCTAAATTCAAGTAAAAATGAGAGTTAATAAATTCAAATTATTACATCTCCATATAATACTAAAAGCATTATAAACTTAATGTATTTTAAAACACTGTACAATAAGTACTTACACGTAATTTAATCAAGATACTTCAAAAAAAAACAGGGGGGGAGGGTCGATGCTGTACTGTACCGCACGCCACTGCTTTGAATAAAAACGACTTTCTATATCTCAAAAATAATATTGAAAAAAGGGGGTTTTTCCTGTTTAAAAAGGGGGTTTTTACTTTTTAATTTATGAATAGTAATTATAATTTAGTCGAACGATTCTAAGATTCTGAGATATTTATGAATTGGGTATATTATCGACTTCCCGAATTATATTTTCAAGTAAAGACTATTGCTTAATTGTGATAGTCTTTTTTGATTATGTGGTTTTCCGTAAGTGTCTAATAATTTAAGTATCTATTTTAGATTTCTTATTTATGACATCAAACGTCATAGAATAATCAAACCCAGTAAATTAATTTTGCTCTATTAAATACCAACAAAATGAAAAAACTATTAGCAATTTTAATATTATCGATTGTGTTTTTAGGATGTTCATCTGATGATGATAGTAATTCTGAAGATTGTGTTTGTGAGAGAAATGTTTACGAATTAATTACAGAGGTTGAATTCGATGAAAATGGATTGCCTCATTTAGTTCATCATTATGAATTTAGATATGATGAATTAGTTTCTTGTCAAGAACCAATTGAAGACTGGCAAGATTTAGGACACGACCAATTAGTTTATAAAATAACCTGTAAATAAATTAAAACAAAAATTATGAGAAAAATAATATTATTAATGTCAATTTTCTTTGTCTTTATATCTTGTTCATCTGATGATGATTCTGGCGATATCGTTATTTCTGATACAATTTTTGATAAATTAATAAGTGAGACTTCTTGGTCTTTTGGTTACAATGAAGATCTACTTTCTTATATGCAATTTTTTGATGTTGAAGATAATAAAGAAAAAATGAAGTGGTATAGCTATACAGAATGGGCTGACTGTTATAGTCCAGGTTTTGGATATGAGCATCCAGAAGATGAAGCAAATTCAGTTATGACTGTTTTAGAAAATAGTAATACTGCATTTGTATTAGAACGTGATGTTTATGGAGACGGTGTCTTTTTCTTTAAAACAAGTTTTTTTGAAGAAAATGGAGAAATGATTTTTGAAAAGGGGTTATCTGGCGCTGATGATCCTTTTCAACAAATAATGAGCCCGTCTAATATTATTATTGATACAGATTTAATGATTTGTACTGATTAATTTAAAACACGTTAAAATTACAACCTCCAATTATAAATTAACAATTTAATTGGAAGCAACTCTAAAATTATAGAAGCTGATAAATGGTAAATTAAAGTATTAAACTACTTTTAAATACTCATAATCAGGCGTATACATCTATTTTAGAAATTTACAGTACTAAGTATTAGAGTTTTAGAAGTGTTTTATCACTGAATGTTAAGTTGGATTTACTTTAAATAAAAATCTTATATTAGTGGCACTAATTACTAATTGCCAAATTAAGTTTTACTCCCCTTTATTTTAAGTTTGTATTGATTTTTATAAGTTGCAGAACTGATAAAATCAGTAATAGGTAAGATTATCCCGAAATCTATGAGGATAAATAACACCTTTAGTAATGATATAACAAAGATATGCTACAAGACAGATTAGAACTTTACAAGGAGTTAGAACAAAAAAGAAATTCTAAATTATTAGTCTATGTTACGAGTGACAGACCAAATTTAGGAACACAAATTGCATCTGACATTTTAAGCCCATTTACTGAACATTTAGATAAAATTGGTGATGTAGACAAAATCACTCTTTTACTTTACACAAGAGGAGGAAATACTCTTACCGCTTGGACTTTAGTAAATCTAATCAGAAATTTTTGTGATGATTTTGAAGTTATTATTCCATTTAACTGTCATAGCGCAGGAACATTAATATCTTTAGGAGCTAATAGAATTGTAATGACAAAGCAGGCTACTTTAGGACCAATCGACCCAAGTGTAAACGGCCCATTAAACCCCGCAATTCCTGGAACAAATAACCCTAATGCGAGAGTTCCAGTAAGTGTTGAATTTGTAGATTCTTATTTACAAATGGCAAAAAGCGAACTAGGCATTAACGACCAAAAAGGTCTTTCCGATATATTAATTGATTTAACAAAACATATTCATCCACTAACATTGGGGCAAGTATATAAATCTAAAACTCAAATTAAGATGTTAGCAAAGAAACTTCTCGCAAACCACGAAATTGGTCAAGAACACGAAGATGATGTAATTAAATTTCTTTGTTCGGAATCGGGTTCTCACGATTATACTATGCACAGGAAAGAAGCTAAAGACCTTGGATTAAACATAGAAAAGCCGAATATGGAGCTATATACTTGTATAAAGTCAATATATGATGACATCGAAAAAGAACTTGAATTAAGAACACCTTTTGAGCCAAATGTCCTTTTGGGTAATCAAAATCAGTTTACTTATCAACTAAGAAGAGCGATTATTGAGAGTGTTGAATCTGGTTGTGATGTTTTTGTAAGTGAAGGAACACTAAATAGACAAGTTGTTCAGCAACCAAATCAGCAACAACAGACAATGATTAAGGACAATAGAACGTTTGAAGGTTGGAGACAAGAAATTTTAAATTAATTTTATACCTTTGTAACAATGAAAACAGGAATAAAAAATACAGGTTATACAGCATCGTCAGCAATTTTTGACATTACTGCTATCGAAAGTCCTTATTATGAAACATCTTCACTGAAAGGAACTTTAATAGATGAAATGAAAAATAATCTATTGATTATAGATGAATCAATTATTGTAAAAACTGAAATTTTAGAAGAAAAAGAATAAATGCTTTGTACAACATTTTATAAAAATAATAGCGGTTTCGTTTCTATATCGAAGCCGTTTTTTCATTAAGTTCTGTTTTAACCAAATAATTACTATATCACAATCCACTACATTTCATACACAAGACCGTTAGTTTTATTTTAACTAAAAACTTACACTTACTCTTTATTTTTTAAAATAGCAGCGGCATTAATTAAAGGATAAACCTCATTTTGAGCGATTGTTCCTTTTAATTTTTCAGATAAGATTCCTCGAAATGTAGAAATTGAGAGCGAAAATAAATTATGTAAAACAGGATTAGGAATGTTATAACTATCGTCTGATTCAGATTTAACAACATCATCAAAAGGCATAATGTTAAAAATATTTTCTACTTTAAGTTCTGCAAAAACTTCTTTAGTTTCAATTATTATAAGCTCAACTGAAACAATGCAAACTAATTTCTCTTCTTTTTCTAAAACCTTAAATTGAAAATTGCTTTGAAATTCAATAAATGGCTTTTCATCTTTATTAAATTCTTTTTCTAAATCAAATTGAGAATATTTACTTACATTTATTTCAGCAAATCTCAAATTAAAAGTTACTTTTTTATTATCCATTACGATTCCAATGTTAAGTATTCTTCATCAAATTCAAAAAATTCACTTGCTTTACTCTCAAGGGAAAAAGTATTTTTAGAATGTGTTAATCCTAAAACATTAACATTGATTTCAATATGTGAATCTGAAATAATTGATATAAAATTAATTGTGTTTTTACATTTAATCTTAAAGTCAATTTTTATAT
The DNA here is from genome assembly GCA_913063255.1 of uncultured Flavobacteriales bacterium. Classification (GTDB taxonomy): domain Bacteria; phylum Bacteroidota; class Bacteroidia; order Flavobacteriales; family Flavobacteriaceae; genus Marifrigoribacter. Next base: position 100,099 of record CAJXYJ010000001.1, read on the forward strand.
CATAAACTTTTTCAAACCTATTAATAAATGATGCATTGAACTTTTTGGTTCCTGACATTAATTGACTAATAAATGCTTCAGAATAGCCTATATTATCAGAGAATTCGCGTTGACTAATCTTATTAATTTCTAAAAAATCATCAACTTCTTTCATTAATCTTAAGCTAACTAAAGCTTCATCTATTTTCACTCTATTGTTCTCTATATAAGAGTTCAAAGAACTACTTGAAATATTAATTACTTCTTTCATTGTAATAATTTTTGAAATGAAATTTTTGGAATTGAATTTATAATAGCTAAAAGCTTTTTGTCGTTTTGCTGAGTTTGTTTTCTCCCATATCTACAAATGAATAGGTCTTTATATCCAGCTTTTTTACAGACTAAAGTATAAAACCTATGTATATCAACTTTAATTGCATATATCTCACCTAATTCGCAACTAGCTTCCCAATTAAATTGAGTTTTATTCGCAATATTAATTTTAACAGACTCTATGACTAGTACAAACTTTTTAGTGAATTTTGGATTTCTATTAATTTCAGTGAATTTTTTTAATAGTTCAGAGTTACTCCCATTTATGAAGACTCTAAATTTATTTTCTTCACAACAATGGATCAAATAAAAATTTTCCAAAAAAACTTAACCTATTAGTTAAGTGCAAAAGTATGATATTAAATATTAATTACAAAAATTAAATAAAAAAAACTAAAGCTAACATAGTTTATAGTTAATTGCTTGTTCTAGCAATTTACGAAATCTGAGAGAGCTTTCTGTTATATATTCCTTTTTTTGAAGTGAGTGTTGCGACCTATAAAGCATCAACTTAAAAAATTCGGCTAACTTGGTTAAGTACTTTACAAAGACTTATAATGGTTAGAAGTTGCCCACCCACCTCAACTTCTAAAAAATAAAGAATAGAATGCCTAATATAAACATTATCAGCATTATTTTATCGGTAGTATTTAGTTTCATATAGTTAGTTTTTTATTGTCATTATTCATTTAGTTATACGGTTTAAGTGCCCTCTAAACCTTATACGGTTTAAGTACTTTTAAACCTTGTCTTCTAAAACCTTGTAAGTACTTGCTATCACTATATCCGTAAGGTTTGACATACGGTTTAAACCCTACCTTTTGCTATATACGGTTTAACGTACCCCCTATATATAGGGGTACTAAACCTTATGAAACATATAATGTTAGAAGTTTGAAGTTGTTATGCGCAAACTATCAACAACTTCAAATTTTAAAAGTTGATAAGGCTTACGTGCTTTTTCTTGCGATAAATATCCTTTCATTTTACAATGTGTTATGAAAGCCTTTGTCTTATTATTACCTACCTTTTCCTGGTGAAAATCTTCAGTCAGGTACTTAACATCTTCTATAAGATTCCCGTAAGTAATCTTTACATTAAACCTTTCTATTCTCTCAATACCTTGCCTTTCTGCTTCTCTAACAAAACAACTTTCAATTATTTCATATTTGTATTTTTCTGTTAATTCTGTAAGGAAGTTTCTTTGTCCGGATGAAATCTCTTTTGTGAATTGATAGTTTTCAACTTCAATAGGTAAACCTTGTTCATTAATTCTAAATGCAAAGGGTTGAGGTTCTTTATTTCTCGTTTGCTCGGGTGTCATTACGGAAATTTGCCTATCTCCATCATCTACATTGATGCTAAGCACCGTTTCTGATTTGTTTATTAATTCAGTCCCAATATGTCCTCTTGCGTGTTCTGAAGTCTTGTTTTGATGCAATACGTTTATTATATGGATATTTTTTTCTTCAGTCCATTTTAATAACTTACTACTTATCATTGTGGCTTCTTCTTCATTGTTAATTGAATTGATGAGGTCTTTTATTCCATCTATAACTACAAGTCCAATATTTGGTATATTGTAAATCGCATATTCAATTAATTTAAGACGGTCAGAGGGTTTATAGCTTCGTAATCCATAAACTTTTAAATTTGTTGGCTCTGCTATTCCAGTTTGTTTACAAATACGTTTTAAAGCAAGTTGAACATGATATTTACCTTGTTCAGTATCAAAATACAAAACAGTCTGTTGCTCTTTTGGTAGTTCTGATTTGAATTTATTGCAAGTCACCTGTCCTGAAACTGTTGCAGAAACCGCAATATTTATAAAAAAAGATTTTTTGCTTTTTGCTTTTCCTGTAACTAGTGAAAAGTTGCCTAGCGTTCCAAGAATGTACTCACCATTACTGTCTACCATTAACCATGCTCTTTTCGGTGGGTCAAGTTTTTCTGTTGGATCTATCAAACAACCCTCTAGTTTCTCATTTAGTTTCACTACCTTGTCCTTGTCTTTTAAGCCCTTGATATCGCCTTGCGTTTCAGGGGTTTTGTCTTGCTCGCTCATATCTTATTTATTTCTTCTATAAGCTTATTTATTGCGTAATCTCGACCTACTAACCTTAAGCGATATTTATGTACTCTATCGTTGTTGAAATTCTCATTTACAATGCCTTTAGGTTTCACTTTTACAATGCTTTTGAAATTTTCGATTACCCC
>CAJXYJ010000002.1 GCA_913063255.1 uncultured Flavobacteriales bacterium
CATTCTCCGCTTGCTAATTTTGGTAAATATTTCTGGCGTTGTTCTTCATTTCCATATTTCCAGATAGGATACATTACTAATGATGATTGTACAGAAGCTGTACTACGAACTCCTGAATCACCACGTTCAATTTCTTGCATAATTAAGCCATAAGAAATTTGATCTAATCCTGCACCTCCATATTCTTCTGGGATATATGGTCCAAAGGCTCCAATTTCTGCTAAGCCACTAACAATTTGCATTGGAAATTCTGCCTTTTGTGCATACTCTTCAATAATTGGAGATACATCACGTTTAACCCATTCACGAGCTGCATCACGTACTAATTTGTGCTCCTCTGTTAAAAGCTCATCTAAATTATAATAGTCTGGAGCTTCAAATAAATCTGGTTTCATTTGGTTGTAATTTTGTAATAAAAATGTGTAATTCTAATTTTACACCTCTTTAAATTATTAAACATGCAATAATATGCCAAATTTAATTAAAGCAAGTGAATTACAGACCACTTTTAAATGGAAAATATTGAAGATGTTAACTGTTTAGAAATTTTGCCAATAATTGATGAAAATGATGAACGCCTTGCTCTCGTGTTGGCGAAAACCGTCCAGCTTTGTAAAATGATGAACGTACTCCTTTTTGAACATTCTCAACAACAAATTCATCTTCACGTTCTACTTTTTCTAGTCCACTTCCTGCACCTTTATTTAATTTACTAGGATCGTAGACATAGCTAATAAATGAAACTTTAGTTCTATTGATGTCTAATGGTTTTACCACATTTATTGAGAGTCCCCAAGGATAAAAATTAAACATCATATTTGGGAAAACCCAATAGTAATATGCAGCTACATTTTTGCCATAATCTATATGGTCTTCGGGTAAATCGAATACCTCTGTAGCATCTTTAGTAATACCAATTTGAAGGTTACAATGCTCGTAAGTTTCTGTTTTATAACTACCATAATCCAACACTTTATTTAAACTCTCGTGTACAAAAGGTACATGAAACCCTTCTAAATAATTATCGCAATATAATGCCCAATGTGCATGGACTAAAAAATTCTTGGTTTTTGAATTGTCCAAGGTAAATTCATCGAATGGTAAGAACCCAATCCGTTCTTTCATCTTATCGATTACTTTCGAAAATTGAAATTCAGGATTTAATCCTACAAACAATAAGGGTCCCCATTTTTCTAAAGAGAATTTATGTAAATCGTCACAGGGTCTTGGAAAATCTTTTGCATCTTCAAATTCTGGCATATGCTCAAACTCTCCATTTAAATTAAATCTTCTACCGTGATACATACAAGTTAGCTTTTTTGATTTACCAGGATTTAGCGCAACTAAATTACCTCTATGAGTACATACATTTGTAAAACAATTGATTTCATCTTTTTCATTTCTAACTAAAAGAAGTGGTTCTGTTAAATAGTTTTCCAATAGAACCAAAGGGTAAACAGATTGTGGTAAGGCTACTAAATCTTCATCTCCAATCCATTGCCAAGTTTTTAAAAATATTTTTTCTTTAATGGCATTAAAAACCTCTTGGTCTTTATAAAATGAAGCTGGGAGGGTTTCTGCTTGAGAAATGTCGGGATCGATATAGAATTTGTTAGCCATGACTTATTTTGATTATTGTATATTCACGAATCGACTTTAAATTTAAACAATTATATTTTAACCAAATTAATATAATATATGAATGCTAAATCTCAAAAAATTGGATTATTAACTGCGACCTCATTAGTCATTGGTAATATGATAGGAGTAGGAATTTTTGTTTTACCAGCGGTATTATCAAATTATGGAAGTATAAGTCTATTGGGATGGATATTTACTGCTACTGGCGCATTAATTTTAGCAAAAATATTTAGTAATTTTAGTAAGATTATTGTTAGTAAAAGTGGAGGTCCTTATGTGTATTCTAAAGAAGGGTTTGGTGATTTTATTGGGTTCTTAGTTGCTTGGGGGTATTGGATAGCATGTTGGGTAGGTAATGGAGCTATTGCAATTGCTGTTATTGGTGCTGCTAGTTTTTTTGTACCTGAATTGGCTACAAATTCAGTATTGTCAGTTAGTCTTGGATTAGGGCTTATTTGGCTATTTACTTGGATCAATTCTAGAGGAATTAAGGAATCTGGAAAAGTTCAATTAATTACCACAATTATAAAAATATTACCTTTAATTTTTATAATAATAATTGGCCTGTTCTTTTTTAAAATGGATAATTTCCCAGCCTTTAATTTAACTGGGGAAAGTAACTTTTCAACATTATCTGCAGTAGCCACATTAACCTTGTATGCTTTTTTAGGTATTGAATGTGCTACTATTCCAGCAGGGGATATAGAAAATCCAGAAAAAACAATACCAAGAGCAACCATGTTGGGTACCATCATAACAACAGTTTTATATATATTAGGAACCATTGTCTTATTTGGGATTTTACCCTTAGATGTTTTACAAAACTCTCCTGCTCCATTTGCCGAAGCTGCTAAAATTATGGGTGGTGAATACGGAGGTTATTTTGTTGCAGTTGGAGTAATAATTTCAGGTATTGGTGTATTAAATGGTTGGATATTAGTTACAGGACAAATATCAATGGCTACTGCAAAAGATGATTTGTTTCCAGATTTTTTTAAAAAAGAAAATAAAAAAGGAGCACCAATAAATGGATTTCTTATTGGAGGAGTATTGTCGTCTATTGTGATGTTAATGAACTATTCAGAAGGATTGGTTGAACAATTTGAGTTTATTGTTCAACTTACTGTTTTGGTTGCGTTAATGCCTTATTTATTTACAGCCGCATCCTATGCATTAATTGTTATTGAAAAAAAATTGCATACTAAAAGTTGGATTAAAACATTTGTATTGTCTGCTTTAGGATTTATATATTCACTTTGGGCTATATATGGTTCTGGATCTGATACTGTGTATTATGGGTTCTTGTTATTATTAATAGGGATTCCAGTATACGTTTATATGAAATGGATTAAAAGTAAAAAAGATTAATGAAGACAACCCATCATTCAGAATATTTAAAATTAAAATCTGTTTTTATAAAACCAGCAAAAAATGCTTTTGTTTCGGAAAAATTATTAAAAGAACAATGGCAAGAGTTGCATTATTTAAGTCAACCGAATTTTGAAGAGTCTTTAAAAGAATATGATTTTTTTCAAAAAGCAATCAAAAAAAATGGAGCTACTATACTTCAATTTCCTTATGATGAAAAAGTTTCCATAGACTCCATTTATTGTCGAGACGCAGCTATTGCAACCGATTTTGGAATGATTATTTGCAATATGGGAAAATCGGGAAGAATCCATGAGCCCGATGCTCAGATGCAAGCTTTTAAAAGTGAATCTATTTCCATTTTAGGAATAATCGAATCTCCAGGAACTTTGGAAGGTGGCGATGTAGCTTGGTTGGACCAAAATACATTAGCCGTTGGACATACTTATCGAACTAATGAAGAAGGAATTAGACAATTAAAGAATCTACTTGAGCCTAAAGGTGTTGAGGTTATTATAGCAGATTTGCCCCATTATAAGGGAACTTCAGATGTATTTCATTTAATGTCTATTCTGAGCCCTGTTGATAAAGATTTAGCAGTTGTTTATTCCCCATTAATGCCTATAAAATTTAGAAACGAACTTTTAAAAAGGAATTACGAATTAGTAGAAGTTCCAGACGAAGAGTTTGAATCCATGGGCTGTAATGTATTGGCAATTTCTCCAAGAGAATGTTTAATGGTTCAGGGAAACCCTAAAACAGAAAAAGCATTACTACAAGCTGGATGCACAGTAACTAGTTATAAAGGGGTAATTATTAGTGTTTATGGTGGCGGTGGCCCTACTTGTTTAACGAGACCCTTGTTAAGGGAAATATAATTACATTTTAATATAAAAATCCTTTACTAGATTTATATAATCTTCTGTATACACATGTCTTGAAACCTCAATGATGAGTTCTTCGTAAACAATCTCTTTTTTTTCAAAGGTAAATTCTAATAAACTTCTTTTTACTTCAGAAGTAGCTGTACCTTTTACTCGGCAAATTCGCTTTGGGAATAATCCAACTTCTTTAGCCAATGCAATAAAATATTCTTCTTCTTTTCTTGGAAGTATCAATGCAAATATCCCTTTTTCTGAAAGAAATTGAAATGCAAGAATCGCTAAGTCTCTAAAGGGTAGTGTATCTGTAAAACGAGCGGTATTTCTTGTGGAATCCTCAGATTTATAATCGTCTGTATAAAACGGTGGATTCGAAATAATTAAATCGTATTCTTCTTCCATTTCTGCAGCAAATTCTTGCGCAGAGGCATGAAAACAAAACAAACGATTTCCCCAAGGAGAGCTTTCAAAATTAGCTACACATTGTTCAAAGGCAGCTTCATCAATTTCAATAGCTTCAATAGTTTCGGCTTCGCAACGTTGTGCTAATTGTAGAGATAAGATTCCTGTACCAGCACCAACATCTAAAACACTTTCAGGATTATGGTTTAAGGAAACCCAGGATCCTAATAGTACGCCATCTGTACCAATTTTCATGGCGCAACGGTCTTGTTGAACGGTAAATTGTTTGAAATTAAAAGGAGCAGACATATTATATGTAAATCTCTATCAACCCTTTTGGAACGTCTAATATTAGTTTTTTGCTTTCCTTGTCCACTTTTTTTATAAACTCATCAATTAATGGTACTAGAATTTCAGTTCCATTTCTATCTATTTCAAAAAGCGCTTGTACTTTAGTATCATTAACACCAGATACCACACCAACATCTCCAAAAGAAATGTCTTCTACGGCATATCCAATAATTTCGTGATAATAGAATTTGTTATCCCCAAGTTTTGGGAGTAAGTCTAAAGGAAGGTATAGTTCTGTGTTTATAAGAGGTTCTGTATCTTCATCATTATCTACATCTTCAAATTTTACACGAAGTAAGGTGGATTTGTGCAGTGAACTTCTTGTAATAAAAAATGGAATCAGCATTTTGTTTTTTTCAACAAAAACCGATTCCATTTTAGTGTATTTTTTAGGGTCATCTGTATCTAGTTTAACTAGAAGTTCCCCTTTAAAGCTATACCTTTTAACTATTTTGCCTAAGTAGAAACAATCCTCCTTTTGCATAGTAGAAAAATTTAAGCTTCTTTTTTAGGAGTTTCCTCAGCGCTAGCTTCAGGAGCCTTTTCTTCTGCAGCCTCAGCAGCTACATCCTCAATAGTCTCTTTTTTTGGAGCTTCTTCTTCAGTTGCTACTTTTGCAGGAGTTTCTTCAACTACTTCTACAACAGGAGTTGCATCAGCTATACGTTGTTCGTTTACTGCTTTTTCAGCGGCAAAAGCTGCAGCTTCTTCTTTGTCTTTAGCATCACTAAGTTGTGAACGCTTGCTTTCAACTTCTTTTGTTTTCCCTTCTAACCAAGCGTTGAATTTTTCTTCAGCTTGTTCTTCAGTAAAAGCACCTTTTTTAACACCTCCAGCTAAATGTTTTTTCAATAAAACACCTTTATAAGAAAGAATTGCTCTAGCAGTGTTTGTAGGTTGTGCTCCATTATGAAGCCATTTTACAGCACCATCCATATCAATATTGATTTCTGCAGGATTAACATTTGGATTATAAGTTCCTAATTTTTCTAAGTACTTACCATCTCTTTTTGAACGTGCATCAGCTGCTACGATCCAGTAAAAAGGTTTCCCTTTTTTACCATGTCTTTGTAATCTAATTTTTACGGGCATATCTATTATTTTTTTGAGGTTCCCGACCCCGGTTCATAATTTAAGAATGCAAAGATAATATATTTTCTGGTTGAAACTCAAAAGATTAAACTTTTTCTTTTACATTTGTATTAACCCATATTTACCTAAGAAATCATGAAAAACCTATTATTACTACTTATCGCAGCGCTTTTTGTTGTTAGTTGTGAAGATCTTGAAACGAATAGTCCAGCATTACAAGCAGAAATTGATAATGTAATTTTTAAAGCATCGAATGCTAGAGCTTATCAAAACAATGACGGCATCTATCATGTTGAAGGAATTACGTTGAATGAAACCTTAAAATTAAAAGTGTCTAATATTAATGTTGGAACCTATGTAGTAGGTGGCACATCTGCTAATTCTGCCACTTTTGAAAATTTGATAGGGTCTGTTTATACTACTGACCCTGAAGGATCTGGAGAAGTAGTAATTACTGAAAGGAACACTTCAATAAATGCTATTTCTGGTACTTTTAATTTTAAGGCTATGGTATCTGGCATTGATACTATAACTATTCATAATGGTGTGTTTTTTGAAGTTCCCTACGCAGGAGGTAATGGAAGTAATCCAAATGACGGGACCTTAGTTGCTGATGTTGATGGTGTTCATTTAAGTCCAAGTACTGTAAATGCAGCAGATTCTGGTGACTCTGTTGTTATTTTGGCTTCTAATACTAATAGTTCGATTTTTATTAAAGTTCCCATAGATGTTGAAGCTGGTTCTTATGACCTTCCAGAAACCGGGTTTGATGCAAAATATACACTGGATAATGTAGGGGAAAATGCAATATCTGGTACTATTGTAATTATAAGTCACAATGTGGAGACTAAAACTATGGCAGGAACATTCTCTTTTACTACGGCAAATCATGTAATAGAGGGGGGTCATTTTAATGTGTCTTATCAATAAAAAAAATATAATTTAAGAATAGCCGCTCTATTTTTTTAGAGCGGTTTTTTTGTGGAAAAATACCAAGGATTCTTTATAACTTTTTTTTTCTTTAAGCTTGCATTTTAATACTTTTAAACCTTGGGTTTTGCAAGTAGTTAAAATCCAAAAAAATGTAACCTTCCAAGCTTTTTTATGTACTTAATCTTTGATACCGAAACTACTGGACTTCCTAAGCGTTGGAATGCTCCCTTAACAGACAGTGATAATTGGCCTCGTTGTATTCAAATAGCATGGCAATTACATGAGGAAGATGGAATTCTTATAGAGCATCAAGATTATTTGGTGAAACCGGAAGGATTTAATATTCCCTACGATGCTGAAAAGATTCATGGAATTTCTACCGAATTGGCAGAGCAAAAAGGAATCCCATTAGCGGAAGTAATAGAAAAGTTTACCGAAGCGCTTTCTAAATCAAAATTTTTAGTGGGTCAAAACATTGGTTTTGATAATAATATCATGGGAGCTGAATTTCATCGTCTTGGAATCGAAAATCCACTCCCTAGATTTCCAGTTTTAGATACCTGTACCGAGACTACAGCACAACTTTGTCAGTTGCCTGGTGGTCGTGGAGGAAAGTTTAAACTCCCTACATTAACAGAGCTTCATCAGTTCTTGTTTAATAAATCTTTTAATGAGGCGCATAACGCAACTGCAGATGTGGAGGCTACGACTCGTTGTTTTTTGGAGTTGGTAAGAAGGCAAATATTTACAACAAAAGAACTGAATGCTCAGCCAGATTATTTCGATAAATTCTCAAAGGCTAATCCGCAAACTATTGAGTTGATAGGATTAAGGCATATCAATCTTAAGAAGGCTTCAGAAAAAATAAGAAAAGAGTTAGAGTCTTTAGTAGCACCACAAGAAATATCTACCAAAGAATTAGAAGAAAACGTTGCAACACTTCAGGAAACTCCTTTTGCTCATTTGCATAACCATTCGCAGTTTTCAATATTGCAATCTACTTCTAGTACTCAGGATTTGATAAAAGCTGCAAGTGCTCTTGAAATGCCTGCAGTTGCGCTTACAGATAGCGGGAATATGATGGGTGCTTTCCATTTTGTTCAGCAGGTAAATAATTATAATAAGGGGCTTAGTGAAGAAGAGTCTAATAAGACTCTAAAAGCTATAGTAGGATGCGAATTTTTTGTTTGCGAAGATCATCTCAATAAGAGTCATAAGGACAATGGCTATCAAATTGTGATGCTTGCTAAAAATAAAGCAGGCTATCATAATTTAGCTAAAATGTCCTCTATTGCTTATACCGAAGGATTTTATTATGTGCCAAGAATTGATAAATCTATAATAGAAAAGTACCAAGAGGGAGTTATTGTACTTACTGGAAGTTTGTATGGAGAAGTGCCAAGCAAAATTTTAAACATTGGTGAAAAGCAAGCGGAAGAAGCTTTAATTTGGTGGAAAGACACTTTTAAAGACGATTTGTATGTGGAAATCAATCGGCATCAGCAAGAAGACGAAAAAAGGGTAAATGAGGTGTTGATTCCTTTAGCAAAAAAACACCAAGTAAAATTAGTTGCCTGTAATAATACCTATTATATCGATAAGGAAGATGCAAATGCACACGATATTTTATTATGTGTAAAAGACGGAGAGAAGCAAGCAACTCCTATAGGTCGAGGTAGGGGTTATCGTTACGGATTGCCAAATCAGGAGTATTATTTTAAGTCTTCAAATGAAATGAAAATCCTCTTTAAGGATCTTCCAGAAGCCATTGAGAATATTTCTGAAGTTATCGATAAAGTAGAGCCTTTTACTTTAGCTAGAAAAGTATTGCTGCCAAAATTCGATATTCCCGAAAACTTTATACATCCTGAAGATGAAAAAGATAAAGGGAATCGTGGAGAGAATGATTTTTTGAAACACCTTACTTATGAAGGTGCTAAAAAGCGATATCCAGAACTTACAGATGAAATTACAGAAAGACTCGATTTTGAGCTGGAAGTAATTGCAAATACAGGATATCCGGGTTACTTTTTAATTTGTCAAGATTTTATTGCGGAAGCTAGAAAAATGGATGTTTCGGTAGGGCCTGGAAGGGGTTCTGCTGCGGGTTCGGTGGTTGCTTATTGTCTATGGATTACCAATATAGACCCCATGAAGTACAATCTGCTTTTTGAGCGTTTTTTGAACCCGGAGCGTGTAAGTATGCCTGATATTGATATTGATTTTGATGATGAAGGTAGGGGAAGAGTTTTGGATTATGTGATTGATAAATACGGAAGTAATCAAGTGGCGCAGATTATCACTTATGGAACTATGGCAGCTAAATCTTCTATTCGAGATACTGCTCGAGTTTTGGATTTACCTCTTAATGATGCCGATAGAATTTCTAAGTTAATTCCTAATATGACGAAGCTGAAAAAGATATTCGGCTATAGTGAAAAAGAAATTAGGAGCAAATTTAGAAGTGAAGAAGTTCCAAATGTAAATGAACTCCTCAATCTTTCAGAAGGAGAAGATTTAGAAGCACAAACCATTAATCAAGCTAGAATTTTAGAAGGTTCGGTTAGAAATGTAGGTACTCACGCCTGTGGTGTTATTATTACGCCAGATGATATTACCAATTTTGTTCCCGTAGCTACTGCAAAAGATTCCGATTTATTTGTTACCCAGTTTGATAACTCTGTGGTGGAAAGTGCAGGGCTATTAAAAATGGATTTTCTAGGATTAAAAACCTTAACCTTAATCAAGGATACCGTAAAGTTGGTGAAGGTTAAACATAATGTAGATTTAGATCCAGATGCCTTTCCTTTAGATGATGAATTAACCTTCGAGTTATTTCAGAGAGGAGAAACCGTTGGTATTTTTCAGTATGAATCTGCTGGTATGCAAAAGTATTTAAAAGATCTAAAGCCAACTGTTTTCGATGATCTAATTGCTATGAATGCCTTGTACCGACCAGGTCCAATTGAATATATCCCGAGTTTTGTTAATCGGAAAAATGGGGAAGAAGAAATCGTTTATGATCTTCCGGCTATGGAGGAATACTTAAAGGAAACTTATGGTATTACCGTTTATCAAGAGCAAGTAATGTTACTTTCCCAAAAGTTGGCAGACTTTACAAAGGGGGAAGCAGATGTACTTCGTAAGGCAATGGGTAAAAAGCAAATTGCGGTACTGGATAAAATGAAGCCTAAGTTCTTGGAACAAGCCATGAAAAAAGGGCATGAGGAAGTTAAATTAGAAAAAATCTGGAAAGATTGGGAAGCATTTGCAAGTTATGCATTTAATAAATCGCATTCTACTTGTTATGCTTGGATTGCATACCAGACCGCCTTTTTAAAAGCACATTACCCTGCAGAATATATGGCAGCGGTGCTTTCTAATAATATGAAGGACATAAAGCAAGTAAGTTTCTTTATGGAGGAATGTAAGCGAATGGGCTTGGAGGTTTTAGGACCAGATGTAAATGAATCCTTTTTTAAATTTACAGTAAACGATCAAGGAGCGGTACGATTTGGAATGGGGGCTATAAAAGGAGTTGGAGGAAATGCAGTAGCGACTATTGTGGATACTAGAAAAGATGGAAAGTATAAATCTGTTTTCGATTTAGCGAAGCGAATTGACTTACGAGCTGCCAATAAAAAAGCATTTGAAGGATTGGCATTAGCAGGAGGATTTGATGGTTTTGATGCGCATAGAGCACAATACCTGCATCCCGATGAAAAAGGAGTGCTGTTTATAGAAAAAGTAATGCGCTATGCTGCTAGATATCAAGAAACTCAAAACTCCTCTCAGGTAAGCATGTTTGGAGATGCTAGTGAGGTGCAAATTCCCGAGCCAGAAGTGCCACCCTGTGAAGAATGGGGTGCCATGAAAAAATTAAAGCAAGAAAAAGAAGTGGTTGGAATCTACATTTCTGGACATCCATTAGACGATTTTAAAACCGAAGTGAAACGATTTTGTAATTGCAAGACTTCAGATTTTAACGACTTGGAGAAATATTTAAATCGAGAGATGTGTTTGGGTGGAATTGTTGGTGATGTACAACATTTAGAATCTAAAAAAGGAAAAGGATGGGCTAGATTTACCATAGAAGATTATGACGATAGTTATGACTTTAGAATTTTTGGGGAAGAGTATTTAAAGCTGCGTCATTTCTTAGTTCCTAATTCCTTTGTTTATATGCGGATTTTTGTAAAAGAAGGATGGGTAAATAGAGATACTGGAAAAAAGGGAGATCCAAGATTGCAATTTAATGGCATACAAATGCTGCAAGATGTGATGGAAAGTCAAGCAAAAAAACTTACCATACAAATCCCTATTGAAGAGGTTAGTGAAGAAAGAGTAAATTATTTAAAAGATATTTTAAATACCCATAAAGGAGATAGGCATTTGCAATTTGTAATTTATGAAGTAGCCGATAAAGTAAAGCTAGTCATGTCTGCTAAAAAACACAAGGTAGCGATCTCTAACGAATTATTAGATGAATTGGAAAAAGAACAGGTTCGGTTTAAGCTAAATTAGCTTTTAAATGGTATAAAGATTAATGATACTAGAATTAAATAATCTAATAATTAGAATGTAAGTTAACGTGTTTATATTGACTACATTTGCATAACAATTAAAAAAAAATAGTATTATGGCATTAGAAATAACAGATAAAACATTTGAAGAAGTTGTTTTGAAAAGTGACAAACCAGTTTTAGTTGACTTTTGGGCAGCTTGGTGTGGACCATGTAGAATGGTTGGACCAATTATTGAAGAAATAAGTAAAGATTTCGAAGGAAAAGCAGTGGTAGGGAAGGTAGATGTAGATGCAAATCAAGAATTTGCTGCTAAATTTGGAGTTCGAAATATACCAACAGTATTGGTATTTCAAAACGGAGAAGTAGTAGGTAGACAAGTAGGAGTTGCTCCTAAAAATGTTTACGAAGAAGCAATAAATTCTATATTATAATTATAGATAATATTTAAGACTGTTAAAAGGTTTGTCGTTTGACAAACCTTTTTTATTTTAGACGGGTTGGATATACAAAAAGAAATAAACGAAATTGCCAGTTTTAATAACCTAGAGCTACTTGCACATCAAGTTGTAGAAGGGTTTATTTCTGGATTGCACAAAAGTCCTTTTCATGGCTTTTCGGCAGAGTTTGCCGAACATAAAATTTATAACCAAGGAGAGAGTACCAAGCATATAGATTGGAAGCTTTATGCAAAAACCGATAAATTATATACCAAGCGTTACGAGGAAGAAACCAATTTACGTTGCCATCTAATAATAGATAATAGCAGCTCTATGCATTATCCTTCATTAAAGCAATTTAACATCAATTCCTTAAATAAAATTGCCTTTTCCGCTTTGGCTTCCGCAGCAATTATGAATTTGCTTAAAAGGCAAAGGGATGCTGTAGGACTTAGTATTTATAGCAATGAATATGAATATTATGCCAATGAAAAAGGGAGTGAGCGGCACCATCAAATGCTATTAGGGAAACTTAATGAAACTTTAGTAGATCCAAAGGAAAGCAAAGACACAAAGACTTTTACTTTTTTACATGAAATTGCCGATAAAATTAAACGACGATCTATGATCTTTCTGTTTACCGATATGTTTCAGAGCGATACAGAGGCTGAAAAACTGTTTGAAGCATTGCAACATTTAAAATATAATAAACATGAGGTAATTTTATTTCATACTTATGATAAAGAAAAAGAAATAGAATTTGATTTTAACAACAGACCAAAGCGATTTGTAGATGTAGAAACTGGAGAGCATATTAATTTATATGCAGAAAATATAAAGGAAAGTTATGAAGCTGCTGTGAAATCGTACTTTTCGGAATTAAAATTACGGTGTGGACAGTATCGTATTAAGTATGTTCCGGTAGATATAAATGAAAATTTTAATACCATTTTGACCACTTATCTTGTAGAGCGTCAAAAGTTTGTCTAGCAGCACTAAATTATTGTTATATTTTTTTTAAAAATAGTTTGTCAGAATGAATAGGAGGTGTATATTTGCCCTCGCTAACAAGCAATAATTTATTATTGTAAGCACGGTCTGGTAGTTCAGTTGGTTAGAATACCTGCCTGTCACGCAGGGGGTCGCGAGTTCGAGTCTCGTCCAGACCGCAATTAAAATGTTGTGTTGTGACACAGAAATGTGTCGCTAGGTTTATGTAGTTAAACCGATGAGAAGCTTGTCCATTTGGATAGGCTTTTTTTGTTATAGGGAGATTCTTATCTAAAATGCCAATTTTCCTTCTTATTTTCTTAAAAAAAGTGTGCCTATAGGTGTACTATTTAAGTAAAAAGTACCCCACTAAAATATTCTACCTATATTTATTCATTATACAACTAATAACCAATGATAAAATTCTTTAGAAAAATACGTTACGATCTTATGGGACAAAATAAAACTGGAAAATATTTAAAATATGCGGTTGGGGAAATCGTATTAGTTGTTATTGGAATTTTATTAGCATTACAAATAAATAATTGGAACCAGGAAAGAATTAATCAAAAACGAGTTACTAATTACTTAATTAATTTAGTTGAAGATATTAAATCGGACATTGTTCATTATAAAATCAATATAAATGGATACAAGGATGATCTTAATAACAACAAGAGACTTTTTATAAATGACGATTATAAATTGTTAGCCGCGGATTCTCTTTTGAAACTTGTTAATAGCTACTATCACATCAACAGGACTTCTAGCCAAACTTATGAAAAAATTAAAAACGCTGGACTTATTGAATCTCTAGGCTCAGAAACAACTAATAAAGCTGTAAATGATTATTATAACTTAGAAATTATTTATTACATAAACCTGTTTAAATGGGATAAAGAATACAGTAATAAGGATTCCGATTTTTGGTTTTATAATGAAACCTTTGAATCTAGTTCGGACAGAGATTATAAAACCAACGCACTTGCCTTTCTAGATAGTCCTGACAAAAGAAAAAATGATTTAATAAATCTTATAGAATCAATTCAAGGCAGAAACCACTTAAGAGGTGCAATAATTAGGAAGGAGCACACGCTAAAAAGAGTACAGGAATTAAAATCTGTTGCTGAAAATTTAATAAAAATGATTAACCAAGAACTAGAAAAGAGATTGTAAACCTAAGAAGTATATAGTTCACTGCTTCCTTATTACAAAAGATGAATAATAAGATGAATCTAACAAAGATAAAAATCTAATCATAATATACAATTACTTACATGAGAGTTCTCGAGTCTCGTGCAGACCAGGACCATGCGTAAAGAAAACATCCAGTGGATGTTTTTAGCGAAGGGCCTAGGTGGCGCTTTGGCCGTTTAAAATGTTGTGTTGTGATACAAAAATGTATCGCTAGGTTTATGTAGTAAACCGATGAGAAGCTTTTCCAATAGGAAGGGCTTTTTTTGTTTGGTGGAGGTTCTTATCTAAAACGCCAATTTTCCTTCTTATTTTCTCTAAAAAAGTGTGCCTGTAGGTGTACTATTTCCTTCTAATTTGTGCCATTTTACATCAAAAAAGACACCTCTGAGGACACCCCAAAAATTCAAAAGACACCTATTTAATTAAAATCCAAAAATTATGAAACTTAATATATTGTTTATAGCTAATAAACGCAAAGTAACAAGTACTGGAAAATGTACTCTTTTATGTAGAATAACTTATAGAAAATCAAGGAAATCATTAAGTACTGGTCTTATGGTTAATCCTCTACTCTGGAACAGTAAAAAACAACAAGCTGAACCACCAGAACCCGATGAAAGTTACATCAACACCCAACTAAGCCTGATAAGACAAAATCTTAATCAGGCTTTTTTATTTCTACAAGTGAAGGGAACTTCATTTACTGTACTAGATATTTATCATCAATACAAAGGAGAAGCTCCAAAAGATGAGCTAGGTGTTATAGAAGTTTATAAGCTACATAATGCTAGAATTAAGAGGTTAATAGGGATAGAAATCAAGCAAGTAACCTATCAAAAATACCTAGAATCTGGCAAGCATCTACAGGACTTTATAAAGCATAGATTTAAAGCTCATGACACATGTTTTAACATGGTAAAGAGCAACTTTCTCAACGATTATGAGTATTACCTTAAAACTGAGAAGAACATGCAGCAGAGCACTTTAAATAAAGCGATACAGCGTTTTAGAAAGGTGGTAAAGTATGCCATTTCTGAGGGTTATTTAAATAAAGACCCTTTCCTTTTATTTAAGTATAAAACAGTAAGAAAAGAGGTGATATTTCTAACAGTAGAGGAACTGCAAAAGTTAGAGAACCATCATTTTAAATTTACCAGAATAGAGAAGGTAAAAGACCTATTTATTTTCTGTTGCTATACAGGATTGGCATATAAAGAAATGGCTACCCTAAAAAAGGAAGATATAGTAAAGGAATTTGATAATAATCTTTGGTTACATATTAAAAGAAGTAAAACCAGTAAGCTATATAAAGTGCCCTTACTTCCTAAAGCATTAGAAATTTTAGAGAAATATAAGGATGAAAATTCAGAATTAATATTTACTAATATCTCTAATCAGCGATTCAATGGATATCTAAAGGAGATAGCAGATGTAGTTGGAATTAAGAAGAATCTAACGCATCATATAGCTAGGAAAACCTTTGCTAGTACTGTATTGCTTTATAATGATGTTCCTATGGAAATAGTGAGTGAACTATTAGGGCATAGTAGTATTAAGACCACTGAGGCTAGTTATGGAAAGATAGTGCAGAAGAAAGTTAGTTTGGAGATGGATAGGTTAAAGGGAATTACTTAATTGAAGCATATTTCTTCATTTCGGTAGTCACATGAATTAATGCCCCTTCCCAAGCCTTTCCTATCCTTTCTGTGTATAGTTCTCCTAGTTCTTCTCTAATGGTTTCTGTAAGGGATTCTAATACTACCGGATAATGTTCTTCCAACACCCCATATCTAACATGGCTTTCACCAAGAGATTTTAACCCTAATTCTAAAAATTCTGGTCTGCTCATAGAGTAGACAATGCCTCCTAGCATATGTGTTAAAAGCCTACCTTGGGACTTCATATTATTTTTAAATAGCTCTCTGGTTTGGGGTGATTTTGTAAATACCTTATTATAAAATTTCTTTGCAAACTCATCTTCATTTCTTAACAAATAATCCAGTGAATTCTGTAATTCTAATTGAATATCCATTTCTTTAAAACCAATTAATTCATAAAGTATGGTATCGTGCTCATGCCCTGCCATTTGGTTGCTGTATTCTTCCCCAAGATTTAAGGTGTTTTCAGGAAACCCTTTATAAATAGATTCAGAAATTAAAATATTAGTTCCTGCCTCCTTGTTGAAGCCTTGTATCCTACTAGCGGTATTTATAGGGTCACCAACTACTGCAAATTGTTTATGTTTGGGATGCCCTAAATGCCCTATAAATGCTCTGCCAAAGTTGATTCCAATACCCATTTTAATTTCTGTGTCAAAATCAACAAGTTCCATACGATTAAGCCTTTTAATAGCATATTGCATCCCTAAAGCGGCACGTACTGCGTCTTTACAATTCTTATTTCTCAAGCCTCCTGCAACACCAAATAGTCCAATAATTTCATCCCCTACATACTGATAAATAATGCCGTTATTAATTAAAATGGGATCGCCTAATACAGTATAAAACCTATTTAATATATATGCTGTATCAAATGTTTTGTTCTCAGAAGCTATTTTGGTGAAACCTCTAATATCACAAAATAAGATGGCAATAGCCCTTTCTTCGGCTGTCCCTTCTGGCAAAGTTTCTAACTGAAGTTTATTAATTTCAGAGCTATTCCATACTAATCTTTGAATAGAAATATCATCTTTTATATAACATTGACATGCTAATCTTATAGAAGGATCCCACTTTCGTAACTGAGCTGTTTCCCTTTCTACTTTAGTTCTTGGAGATATGTTTTGGAGACCCTCAATGATTCTAACACGGCATGTAGTACATTGTCCACTTCCCCCACATTCATGCATGTGTGGAATCTGATTTATTATTGAACAGTCCAATAATGTAGCTTCTTGGTCTTTAAACTTCACTTGTTGATTAATCCCAGTATAAGTTACTATTGGTGTTTTTACTTTTGGCATTTTATCCGCCTTATTAATTTTATTGTTAAAGATAACAATAAATATTAATTACTATTTTTTGTTTTAAAAAAGAGTTTAATTATTAGGGCATATTAGTATAAAAACTACTGAAGCTAGTTATGGAAAGATAGTTCAGAGGAGTGTTAGTAAGGAGATTTCAAGAGTATCAGGGTTGTTAAAGCCAAAATGATTAAATTAGGCATAGATTAGTGAATGTTCTATCATTAATAACTCAAATGATATGAAGAATAGAATAACTAAATTGAGAAATTATAATTCATTTTATACATGTCTTATAGTGCTTATTTTAACATCCAGCTGCATTAATATAAATGCACAAGGTCTTCAAAGCAGGATTGAGACGAATCACAAAATTTATATCCCTAAAGGTAATGGTCCCTTTCCTGTTGTTATTGCCATTGCAGGTTGTAGTGGGGTTTCATTAAATGGACCAGAAACAGACGCTGGAAGACCAGGAGATGAAGGAGATTGGCTTTTTAGAAGGCATTACCCACGAATGGCACAAAGGCTGCAAGAAGAAGGGGTCATGGTTTTTTTAATTGATTATCTTACCGCTGAAGGTGTATCTAATACATGCAGAGGGGAGATTCCTCCAGAAAGAGTAGGTGAATATATTAAGGAAGTAATTTCATTTATAAAAAAGAATCCTAAAGCTGATACAACTAGAATTAATGTAATAGGATGGTCACATGGAGGGTCTGGTGTGTTGGAGTGGTTATCTAGTTTAGAAGAAGAGCCAATAGGAGTCCAATCAGCAATTACAGTTTATCCAGGATGTAGTACAAGTAGTCCATGGGAATCTACACTTCCTGTGTTAATGATTCTAGGAGAAGAAGATGATATAGCACGTCCAAAAGTTTGTAAGAACTTAATCGAATCTTTATCTAATCAAACTAATGTAAAAGTATTAAGTTATCCTAATGCCCGTCATGGATTTGACTTTACTGAAGGTCCAATTGAATTATCTGTGGGCAATGGCTTAACTGTTGGGAGAAATCAAGAAGCAGGAAATAAAGCATGGCAAGAAATATTTGCTTTTCTTAAGCTGAATTAAAATAATTTATTATTAGAACAATTGGGTTAGTTTTGGAAGAATTGTTCAGATGAAAGTTAGTTTGGAAATGGAGATATAGAAAGGGAAGTGATGTACTTCCCTTTTTAAATGCTGTAATTTTAAAACACATGGTTTTTAAATCTGCTAATATAATAATCAAGTAGATGATTACTTGTTGAATTATTCAGCAGTAACTGGGTCAATGATTGTTGAAACTTTGTTTATAGCTTCATAATTAAACCCACCTTGTTTGGCATGTTCTTTAATCATGTTTTTATTAGGAGCATTAAAAACACAATAGATTTTGTCTGTCGTAACATAACTATGAACCCATTGTATTTGAGGTCCTAATTCTTCCAATACATTACATGATGTTTGTGAAATCTCTTTTAATTCCTCAGAAGTCAAGTTTTCTGCTCCTGGTGTTTCTCTTTCAATTACATATTTTGGCATAATATCAATATTTAATTTCCTACTCTTGTGGCTTTTCAGATTCGCCCCGTTTTTTATGGTCTCTGGCTTCCATTTTTATCTTATTAAAATACTGTATTTCAGGTTGTATTTTACTCACAAATAACGTTTGTGTGAAGGGTTAGTGAGATTATATCTCATATAAGTTGTTGTAATCTTTTTTTAATTTAACAACTTAGATTCATGATGATGCGCCTCTAGCCACTCTCCTTTTGTCCAAACCCATACAGCGGAAACTCTCCATAACCCAGATTCTTCTCCATAATACCCATCTAGATAAAATAATGCAACCCCTACATTATCATATATCTGGGCACTAAAATGTTTCATGGTAACATTAGGTTTTGAATAATTGAAAGTAGCACCCATTTTTTCATAGGTTTCATGCCAACCAGGTTCATATAAAGCCTTGCCATTCCCAAAGAATATTGAAAATTCAGGAAGGTGATGAGATAGAAGAGTTTCAACTTCATCAGCATGAATAGCAGTGTAATGTTCTTGAATTCTTTCTTTTAGACTTTCTGCAGTTTGTGCAAACGAAAGGGTGGTGATTAAAATTAGTACTAAGGAACTAAATAAAGCTTTCATAATAAATGATTTAAAAGCAGGAGTAGAATAAGGAAAGGTGGTTGAGGAGGGGTAAAGAGTTCAATATAAGAATATTACAACATAAAACCAAACAATTCAATAGTTGAATAAAAGGATATCTAGAATATCTAATTTATAAAAACCTAAAACTTAAATAAGATGAATATAATTAAAGAAATAAAACTAAGTTATTCCAAGAATGGAATAGAAAACATTAAAATAACAGACAGTAATAGTGCTTATCAAATTTTCCTTGATAATTGGGATATGGATACTATTGAATTACAGGAAGAATTTAAAGTGCTATTACTGAATCGTGCAAATATTATACTAGGAATCTATAACTTATCTAAAGGAGGGGTATCAGGAACTATGGTAGATAGTAAACTACTGTTAGCCTCTGCTATTAAAGCTAATGCTTCTTCTATAATCATAGCTCATAATCATCCCTCTGGGAACTTAAAGCCTAGTGAGTGTGATAAAAGGCTAACTAAAAAGATTAAGGAAGGGGCAAAGCTTTTAGATATTACTTTATTAGACCACTTAATTGTTACTAAGGATGGTTTTTATAGTTTTATTGATGATGATGAACTATGAACAAAAAAGTATGACAAGTATTATATTGATTTAATTTTTATATATTTACAACTCTCCCTAGTTAATTAAGTAAAAAAAAATGCAAGTTTTAGACTGTGTAGAATTTACTAGAAATTTTATGCAGTAATAACTTTATTCTTAATTTTTAAAATTTTAATTACTTATGAGAACTACTACTATTACTTTATTACTATTATTTATTACATCTATCACATTTTCACAAGAAGGTTATATAGAATGCGCAACACAAGATAATAACGACCCAGTTCCTTCCGGGGTTTATAGTTACTCAACAGATCCAACCTCTTATCTTGAAGGTGATCCTGTAGTACTCAATGTAAAGTTTTGGAAAGTAAATGATTCAAACGGAGATTTTTATGCAGATTTTAGTGAAGATAAATTACTAGAAGGCATTGCTAAGTTAAATATAAGTTTTAACCAATACAATATTTTTTTTAAATATAGAGGATGGGAAGATTTAAACAGCCCAGCAGATTTACCCGATATACGTAGGGAATGTATACCTGATGACCCCAATTATCCTGATGGTGATTGTACATGGGGATGTAAAGATTATGCAATCACTGATCCAAATGGATATTCTATATTAGATTATTGCCAAGCATTGGGTGAGGATAGCTTGTTTGTTTTTGCAAGAGATAACGGGTTAAGAGATACCTCTGCGATGAATATTTATGTCACTTCCTGGAATGTAGGGTTTGGTAATGTAGCTGGAGGTATTGGTCATAATCAATTAGTGGTTAAAGTAGGCTCTTTAAATGAAAAAGGGATGACCCACGAAATGGGACATGTCTTGGGCTTAGGTCATACCCGGTCTATTCATGAACATGTAACAAGAGATATTACAGATCCTAATTATAATGCTTCATGTGTAGGAGTCACTATAAACTGTAAAGGAGATTACATTCATGATACGGCTGCAAACCCAGGGTTTAGACAATGTGATTCCAATGGCGAATATTGCTACCCTTGGATAATGGAAAATTGTACTTATAACCCAGATAGTCCTGAGGAGGATAATAGTATTCCCCCTGAACCATATGCAGGCGCTATATTTCCTGAAGATGTTATCAATGTCATGGGAAATGCTTATGACTGTATGGTCGATGATTCTTTTACCCCCGGACAGGTGAATTGGATGCATGAAACCATAGAATATGATGCTGAGGTACAAGCCACCGTAACCACTGTTGCTTCCTTATACGAGCCTTATAAAGGGGAATATCCTGAATATTACCCTTATCCCGAACCCTGGGAACTGCCATTGTTTCAACCTGGTTTTGCATATTTTTTTGTAGCCTGTGATGGAGAATACCCACAACCTGCACCTTATGGCGAATTGTTTTATTATGATCTAAGCAATACCCTGTTTTCTGTAAATAGTGACGAAACGGCTTATAACACCATCATACACCCTAACCATTCGGCAATCGTTTTAAAACCGGTATCAATATCAGAAAATGACGAAGTATTTAAACAGCCCCAAAAATGCTATAATAATTATAGCAGCCCTCCCGTTATTGGAGGTACTATTATTAAATTTAACGATAATGTTCTTAATACCAATGTGACTATCACCGAGCAGGATTCTATCAGTATTAATGATACAGAATTAATAGAGAATTTACAGCCAGGGCTCTATAATATTATTAAAAATTATAATAATGGTGAGACCCAGGAAAATGTTATCTTAAAAGAGGATAATTAATTAATTAATTGTAAAACCTGCCTTGGTTGCTTATATTAGTAACCAAAGTTATTTAAATATTATGATAAAAAATATTTTTTTATTGCTATTATTAGCTCCCTTTATAGGTAAAGCACAAACTGGTTTTGGAGAGGCACAGTCTATTGGTGATGATTTTCAAACAACGAAAGTTTATGCAGCAGATTTAGATAATGATGGCGATATAGATGTATTGGCATCTGGTTGGAATTATGACACTATTGCTTGGTATGAAAATTTAGATGGACTAGGGAATTTTGGTACTGTAAACTATGTAGATCAAAACATAGATGCTACACAATCCCTTAGTACAGCAGATTTTGATGGGGATGGCGATGAAGATATTTTAGCAACATCAACTGGAGATGACAAAGTGGTCTGGTATGAAAATTTAGATGGCCTTGGGGGTTTTAGCACGGCACATATTATAGACAATAATGCAATAAGTGCCAAACAGGCTTTGGCAGCAGATATTGATAATGATAACGATATGGATGTGGTTGTTGCTATACGTGATGAAAGCAAAGTGGCTTGGTACGAAAATCTAGATGGTCAAGGTACTTTTAGTGCCGAAAAAATAATTACCAGTACTGCCACAGGAGTGTACCAGATAGATATAGCAGATCTTGATGGAGATGGCTTTTTAGATGTATTGACAAACTCCTCTAGTATAGGTTATCCCTCCTGGTTTAAAAATTTAGATGGACTGGGGAATTTTGGTGCTGAAAATATTATTGATTTAATTGGAACATTTGAGGTAATTGCGGCTGATGTAGATGGGGACAACGATCAAGATCTTTTTAAAATGGAGTCTACAGGGGGGCTACATACGGTGCATTGGTTAGAAAATACAGATGGAGCAGGAAATTTTATGCAAAAACAAACAATTTCAAATTATAATTCTAATAGGGATTTATATGCTGTGGATATAGATAATGATGGAGATAATGATCTATTGGTAACTTATGTTGGGGATGGTAAAATTACCTGGTTCGAAAATTTAGATGGTTTGGGTACATTTGGAGATAGAAAAATAATAGAAGATTTAGCTTCTATTAGCATCGTTGCAGCAGATATAGATGGAGATGGGTATAAAGATGTTGTCACAAGAATTAATCAATCACAAGTAGTTTGGTATAAAAACATTACTTATTTAGATATAAATGACCATAATTTACAAAACATTACTTTAGTGCCAAACCCTACTAATGGTACTATAAACATACAAAATATTAGCCTGCCTATTAAAAGCATAGCGGTTTATAATATCATTGGTAAATTAGTTTTATC
Organism: uncultured Flavobacteriales bacterium; assembly: GCA_913063255.1. Classification (GTDB taxonomy): domain Bacteria; phylum Bacteroidota; class Bacteroidia; order Flavobacteriales; family Flavobacteriaceae; genus Marifrigoribacter. Next base: position 22,549 of record CAJXYJ010000002.1, read on the forward strand.
ACAAAAAAACACTAACAATAGTATAGATATGTCCACCTTACAAAGGGGGTTATATTTAGTTACGATAGAAACCTTAGATGGTATGATGATAAAAAAAGTGGTAAAGGAATAACATAAAATAAAGACAAGTACATCTTCTAATTATAATATTTTTCTTACATTTACATTCTCCCTAGTTATTTCAAGCAAATTAAACTACCCTATTTAAGGGAATGCTATTATTATGGAAAAAACCAAAGTATCAATTATAAAAATAACTCAAGGGGAGACTATTTAGGAATGTATTTATCGACTTATATTTTATTATCTCCCAACCCCGTCTAGTTTAATTACTGGATGGGGGTTTTTATTGAAATAAGGATTTTATGAAGCAATAAATACTTATTTAAAATAAAAATCACAAAATGTGCACTTATTCCTACGTTGTAAATAATTTAATAAAAAACATATGAAACATTTTACATTTGAACTAAATGAAAAAATTGATAAGGGAACCTTTAATGAATCATTAGATGATGCAAAAACCTCAATTGCAGCTGAAAATGGACCTGTTGAATTTGAAGTAACTGAAAATATTATAAATAAAATATTTAATGATTATACTGGTGTATTTGAGAAGTATAGAATACTTAAAGATGGTATATTAATAGGGTTTTTAGAGGCATTTGTAGATAATAATCTGGAATATATAAACATTTATACAAGTCCAATAAATTAATACACTTATATATGATTTGCCCACATTGCTCAACAGTAGTCAAATTTGAATGGTATTGTTCAGATTCGTTTGAAATAGAGGAAGAATACGATATTGGTAAGCAGTTATTTTATTCAGCGTGCCTGAACTGTTCGAAATTAGTTGTAATTCTTAAAAAAGGGGAATTAGAAGAAATAGATATTATAGGTGGTCTTAGAGTTAGAAATGTAGAATGGGAAAAAATTATTTATCCTAAAAAATCAAACTTTCAAAATTCTCAAGACATTCCAGATTTATATCTAGAAGATTATGAAGAAGCAATTAAAGTATTATCCGCAAGTCCAAAAGCATCTGCTGCTTTAAGTCGAAGACTACTACAAAGTCTATTAAGAGATAAGTTTGACATTAAAGAGAAAACTCTAGCCCAAGAAATTCAAAAATTTATAGAAAAAGAAGGAATACCTAGTCATTTAACAGATGCTATTGATGCAGTACGAAATATTGGAAATTTTGCTGCTCATCCAACTAAAAATAAAAATACTGGAGAAATTGTTCCTGTCAAAAATGGAGAAGCAGAATGGTTAATTGAAGTTATAGAAGCTCTTTTTGATTTTGTATTTATTCAACCAATTAAATTGGAAAGACGTAGAAAGGAACTAAATATAAAATTGAACGAAATTGGAAAACCACCAATGAAAGAGAAAAAATAAAACCTATGCACAACACCGAATATAATTTATTGCTAGTTCTAGCTTACTTATGAAAATCCTCGTGGATTTTCTATTCGGTTTGTATTTGCTAAATTAGGTGTTTATCTAACGTAACTAATCTTATATAAAGACGTTACTTCACATTTGAAAAATGACATTAGTAGTAGGAAGAATCACACAAGGAGGAATTAGAATTGATAGCGATTCTAAAATTACTAATCCGAATGAAGCTTCAAATCAAAACAATATCTTCTCTGGTCTACTAAAAACAATTGTACTAAATCCGAATATTTCTGTTTCCTATGCTGGAGGAGTTGAAACTGCTCAATTGGCAATAGAAGAACTCTATAAGTTAGGAAATTTTGATATTTTTAAAGTAAAATCTAAACTCCTAGAAATAAATAAAGATTGTAAATCAGAAACTGACTTTTTGATTGCAACATTAGAAAATCAACCTTTACTTTATAAAATTTCGAAAGGAGAAATTTCTATATCTAACTCATTTCATTGGATTGGAGATATAAAGGGTTTTAATTTATTTCAGAGTGAATTTTTACCAAATCTAAAAAGTACTAACTCAAAACATATTTGGAGTGTTCATTCAAAAGCATTTGATAAAGTAATCGAAAATTCCCAAATAGAGAGTGTTGGAGGTTTCCACGTAACAGTTCATCGGACAAATTTTGGTCTAGAATATATGTTCACCACTAATATTTCTTCAGGTAGACCTCAAACGTTGGAATTAAAGCAAGGAACCAACGTTTTACCTTGGGGCGATGCAGGAACTGGAACATATTCTGCATGTTATTTAAAATCTGATAATCCCTTCAAACCCGCTATCGGAATTCACTTTCCAATAGGTGATTTTGGCACATTATACTATCCACGTTTAAGTAGAGAAGTTATAATGTATAAGGATGTAAATGGATTTGAATTTGCAGATAAAGTTATGACCGACTATAAAATAAAGCTTATAGGAATGATTAAAAATGGTGAATATTTAACAAGAATCTGATAAAAAACAAGAGGTAACAAAGAACTGAGCTAAAAAACAAGCTATAAATCATCATTGCCAAGTTGACAACTTTTATTTTCAAGTACGGTATTTACTATAATTACTGGAATGTTTAAAATTCAAAAAGAACAGAAATATCTACATTTAGAGCTTTAGCGATTTCATTTATTGTACCAATAGATGTATTGATAACACCTCTTTCAATTCTACTTATCTGAGAAATCTCTATGCCAATATCATTTGCAAGATTTTCTTGAGTAAAACCTTTATGTGTTCTAACCTTTTTTAGGTTTTTGCCAAACTTAATTAGAAACTCTGAATTCTTTATATTATCCACACAATAAAAGTCGTGGAGTTCTCATTTAATAATATAGGCAAATATGCCTATATTCATTTTTTATTTAATAAGTTTAACCAATAAATTTAATATTATGAAAAACCTAAATCTTATACTCCTAGCAGCTTTTGCACTAATACTTTACTCTTGCTCAAGTGATGATGATAACAACAATATCGACAATGGTAATGGGGATATACCTAGTGGAGAATTATTTATAAAGAAAATAGAAAGTCCTCACTGGAATAATGAATCTGATATATTTCATTACGAAAACGATATATTGAAATTTATAGAATACTGTGAAAACTACAATAATGTTTCGTATTTTGAGTATAATGGTTCAAATAAAGTTTCCAAAGAATATCAATTTGTTGATGAAAATTTTGATGTTAATACAGTTAATATAGACGCTGTTATTAATGACCCTGAGACAAATGTGAATGAGTATATTTACGAAGATGGCAAAGCAATTAGAATAGATATTAATGGCTCTCCAAATACTTTTTTCTCTTACAATGAAAATGGCTTGTTAATTCATATTTCAGAAAATTATTATCCAAATAACTCTTATTTAATTCATTATGAGGATAATAAAATCACTCAAATAGCACAGACATATTTTGGTGATACTGTTATACACACCTATGTGTTTGACGATAAAATAAGTCCTATTTATGAGTTATTTAATCATTATGGAATACTTGTTTATTCTAATTGTATTGGTTATAGGGACTTTCAGTTACTTTATAAGTATCCACTTTTTAAAAATAATGTATTAACAAAAACAGTTGATGGAAATTCAAAAATCGCAAATTATCTTTATCTTGAAAATAACCGTCCAGAAGCTATTATTATGACAGATTGGACAGGTACTCAATATTCTGAATTTTTCACATATTAGATAAATTTCCTAATTAGTTTATGAAAAATAACTTGGCAAGTTGGCATCGCCTAAAAGCCAACTTTTTTGACAACATTTAATTTTAAATAATCAAAAATGAAACCAATCATTCAGAGGAGTTTAATACAATAGAAAGTATTAACAATTATTTGAATTTAAAATATCTTAAAAACAAATCTATAGTAAGCCATATTCCAAAAATAAAGGGGATGTTTTATTATACAGACCCTAATACTTTAGAAAGAATAGGTCCTCTTAGTTCTTATCAATTAATTACCCTTAAATCTAAGCACAAAATAAATTATAGTTCGAAGCTTTTTAATATTAATGATAAAAAAACATATAAGCTTCGTGATATAATTTAAAATAATTTATTTTTTTTCAAAATTTTATACAACCATAAGTAAGAGTTAATTAGACAGACACCCCTCCGTAGGTTGGAGTTGGGGGAACAACCCCCAGTATTGTTTAATTAAAAATTTATTAAAATGGTAACTATTAAAGATTTTAAGAAAAGAGAAAACAAAGAAGGGGAAGAATTCTTAGTTTTAGTACTTCAAGGTGGGGTAGTTCCAGTTAAATCTAAAGAAACTGGAAGAATGTATTTCACAGCCAAAACAGCAACTGCATCATGTACTTTTGATGAAGAAACCTGCCAAGCACTAATTGGCAGTCAATTTCCTGGGCAAATCATAAAAGTTGAAACAGAACCTTATGAGTACACCATCGAAGAAACAGGAGAAGTCTTAGAGCTCTTGCATAGATGGGAGTATCAAGATGAAGCAAGAGAACTAGCCTCTCAAAATATCATTGAGGAATCTGAAGTAATGTAACCTTATGTTACTTATGAAATGAAAGAGCCATTATGTGGCTCTTTTTTATTGGTTATATACAGAACCAACTAGTAGTTATAAATCTAATAACATTACATTATGGAATTAAAACAAGCACAACGCCAACAGGTAAAATTGCGTATTGGTATTTCTGGACCTTCAGGTTATGGAAAATCATATTCTGCACTCCTTCTGGCATATGGAATAACAAATGATTACAAAACAATAGCTGTCATAGATACTGAAAATGGTTCAGCTAGCTTGTACTCACATTTAGGCGAGTATAAAACAATTAGCTTAGATGCACCATATTCTCCAGAGAGATACATTGAAGCTATAGAAGTATGTGAAGATGCCAGAATGGAAGTAATCATAGTGGATGGCATTAGCCATGAATGGCAAGGAAGTGGAGGCTGCTTACAAATACATGAGCAATTAGGAGGAAGATTTCAAGATTGGGGAGCAGTCACAAAACGACATCAAGCATTTATAGATAAAATATTACAATCCAAGTGCCATATCATCACTACGGTAAGGACTAAGGTAAACTACTCCATGGAGAGGGATAACAATGGGAAAACTAGAGTTTTGAAGCATGGTATGAAGGAGATTACCAGAAATGGATTTGAGTACGAATTAACTGTAAACTTCGAGTTAATTAATGATAATCATATCGTTAGGGCTTCAAAGGACAGGACGGGATTGTATAAAAACAAACCTGAGTTTATTATAAATACCTCTTCTGGCAAAAAATTGATGATATGGAGCAAGTTCGGTGGAGAAAGTATGGAAACTGCCAGAAAGGAAATAAAGAAATGTACAACTGTAGAAGGATTAAGACACATTTATAATAAGTACCCTAACTATCAAAACGAGTTACTTTCAGATATGATGGATAGAAAATCCATTATTGAAAATGCTAATTTGGAAGTAGTACATAAGGAAGAAATAGTTGAACAGAAAATTGAAAGTGATTAAGTGTACAAGGGATAGTCCTTAAACCACCTTTTTCAGTAGTAATTCAATTCTACCATTAAACTCTAATATATTATTAATAGCTAAAACATGCTCAGGTAAAATGCCTGAGCTTTTAATTTATGAAGAATGAAGAATGAAGAACAAGCAGAGCTATTCAGATACTGCTCTAAAAATGAGATTTGGGTATTAACGTGGTATAACAAGATTAAAATCCTTCACACGACTTTTAAAGTAAAGGTTAAAAAGGATGTTGGTGAGTTAGAAGTAGGAAGTTATGTAGAAGTAGATGAAGTTAAATTAGCATCAAATGGGAAGACTGTTTATTTGATAGATGGGAAATTCTATTTTTTCTACTATTTTGAAATATTTACGCATTTGTAATTACTATGGCTATAATAATTTTCCCCATAAATTGGAATTTGAAATTTGGGGGAATTCTCTCTGAGTCAATAATGGTTGTCTCAGGCAATAAGGCAAGGAATTATGGTTTAACTCAATATGAGTTCAAAATCCCCCTACTTATGCTTCTTTTTATATAGAGAGTACTTTTAGAAAGGTGTAAGTAGGGGGATTTCAAACTAATATGTAATAATCAGGGCTTAGATAAGTATATAGCAGCAGAGAGCTGTTAGGAATAATTTTAAAGAGTAGTTCAGGCACATCGAAGCTTGAATCCGTCTTATTTAGACTAATGCGCTGAGAATGAATAAGCATCTGATAATCTTTACCGTAGCTGAGACTGCTTAATTTTAGTTTATCTGGATAATCCTCTTCAAAAATGATTGCAAACTTTTCTTTACCATCTGGTTGAATTTTCTTATTCTTTCTTGTCTTACAGTAAAATATGCTTTCTAATAAGCTACTTAAATATTCTTTACTAAATGAGCCATTACTGTTCATTAAGAACTTTAGAGTAATTTTATCTGATTTTAATTTATGTTTTTTAGAGAATTTATCATCTAAATAGTCCTTTAAATAACCTAGAGGGATATTATCCTTTGTTAAGCAGTAATTGAAAATTATTTTAATTATAGAAAATAGGATTTGTTGAGTTTCATCAAGTATAACCTCGTCTTTTAATTTAAGAGAGAATTTAGTTATTTTCCTATCCAATTCTAGATTGTTATTAATAAAGCTGTTCACATAAAGTTTTAATTCAAGCTTATTGATTTCTCTAGGCAAATAATTATTTGCTATAAATATGGATTTTGGCAGGGATTTCACAAAAGGATAAACGTCTAAGGATGGAACAAGGACTTTCCTTTCAAAATATGGGTTTTCAACCCACTTTATAACTTTACCTTGTTTTGGGGTAATTTCTTCAGAAGTTAAAAGCTCGAATTTTTCCTTGTAATAGTAATCTACACTTTTGCCGTTTTTGATTTCATAGGCAAAAGCTTCTTTTTTTTGAATAAAAGCATTGCTAATTGAAGTCAGTAACTTTGTGTAAGCATCATTATCATCTATTATATTGCCTTTATCGACAGTAAGTATTTTTGTGTTAATTATTGGTAAAATATCATCATAAACCTCTAATTCTTTATGTAGAATATTTGTGTTTAGACATTTTTGGGCATTATATTCAGATTGATAACATACTTGTATAATATATCTATCAATGAGTTCTTGTATTAAAGATTGTTTTGTTCCTAAGTCAGAAACATCTAAAGAATTATTATAATGATTAGGTAAATCAGAACTTTTAATGTGGTTAATAGCTGATATTATAGTCTTTACTTCTGGTAAATTCTTAAGTATTTTAGAATCAATATTAGAGTTGTTTTCTTCAGAGAGGTCTTCAGATTTGGTATTAACAACATCAACTTCGATGTCTGGTTTTTTACGAAACCTTTTTGCAAATTGTTTAATTTCTTGAGGATTAGATTCATTTATCATTAATGCTCCCCCAATGTTTTCGTTATTTATATTGGTGCCTGTGCTTATAACGTTAGTACACACCAAGAACTGTACATCCTTGTCAATAACCATTTTTTGGACAAGCTTTTGATAATTATCCTCTTTTTTGTGATGGGATGTTAGAACTATAGCTTTAAAACCTAGTTGTAGAATAGCGTCTTTAATATTTTCACATTCTTTTGTGTTTTTAATATAAATGATATTTAAAGCGTCTTTGCCAAATTCTTTAATTGCAGAATGAGCAAATAATACTGCTAATTTTAGTGCTGATTTAGTTGAGCTAGAAAGATTGATTTTGGCTTGAATTACTGAAGTACTTTTTACAACAATGGATGTTAATCCTAAAAGTTTATTGATTTGTACGTTAGCAGTTCCTGACATCAACACTATTTTGGCTTTGCTGTTGAAAATTATACCAACTTCTTTGTTAAAATAGGTTCTACTGCTATGATTCTTTAAAAAGGAATAGGAAAATGCGTGTGCTTCATCTAAAACTATTGTATCTTCTTGAGTTAATTCATCTATTATGTGCCATAAGCTTTGATAGGTGCTAGTAATAATTTTGTCGTTTACTTCAAGATTTTTTCTTAAAGATTGATGATTCAAGAAAAGGTCAACTTTATACCCTTTACTTTTTAGTGAGGTAACAAATTGAGACTGTATGATGATATATGGGGCACAAAACACTAACCTTCCTTTTCTTTTACCCTGTATAATGTCGCAAGCAAATTCAACAAATAGGGTTGTTTTACCACTACCAGGATTAGAGTCTATAAGTACCCTTTTATGTGTATTAATAGCATCTAATACAGTTTCCTTGTGATTTGAAATATACTCACCTTCTTTTAATACAATAGATATCATTATTTCTTCCTATTCTGGCATTGCAGGCTAAAATTAGGTAAAACGAATTAACTATTTAAATAAAAAGGGCATCAATAAGGTGCTCTTTTTTATTCTGACTGATTATTTGTTGATTTTATAAGGGTTTTAAGCTCTAGGTTCGGGTCTTAGTGATGTGAGGCTTTTTTTGGTGTTTTTAACACCAACTCAGTAAATAACTATCTCAGATTAATCATAAAAAGTATCATAATAATAATATTGATATTTATTTAATACTCCGTCGTAATAGTAGTTATAAATAATGGGATAGCCCTTGGAATTGTATTCATATTCTTTCCAACTATTGTTACTTGAACTAGTATACCTCCGTGTAGTATTATTTATAGACATCGTTTCAATTTTATACAAAGCCTCTGGGTAAACTAATTCGTAAGGATTTTTTTTATCATCATAAGTCATATAGTAAGTTTGGTTAGCGCAAAAATCAATTTTATCAATTGAAACATTACCGTTGTTATTATATGTATATTCAAATTCACAATCATTAGAACCAGCTCTCATAAAAACCATTTGTTCAGATGAATTGTAATTATATTCAGCTATTACATTTGTATTTAATTTTATCTTAGAAATTAGGGGTCCATCATACACATAATCACAAATATAAAAAATGTTAGTACCATAATTTCTTTCATATTGAATAAGTGTGTTGTTAGAATCATAAATATAATTAATTGCTTCATCAGCAGAATTTACATTATCAGTATTTATTTCTAAAAGACTAAATCTATTATTTAAATCGTATACAAATGTTTTTGTAAAATCAAGACTATCATTTGCTTTGAAGTTTTCAATTTTTACTAAGCGGTAATAAGTGTTTGACGGTTCTGAATCATCATCATCAGAATTACAAGCTATAATAAAAAGAGATAAGAATAGGGCAATAAATAGGTTTTTCATAGGTTTCAAATTTTTACTTTTTCGATTCAATAATTACATTTTATTATTTTGTTAAATATATAACTTAGGAATTCATAATGGTAATAATTTTTTTGAAAATAACACTTAAAGGGTATCTATAAGGTGCTCTTTTTTGCTTGAATCTAACATTTACACCTATAGTAAGGATTCACAGAGATAGGTTTGGGTCTTAGGAAGACCCAATGATAGGTGAAGGATAAACAGAAAAACCTAATAAAGAGTTTTGTTTAATACCACGTTTACAATCTTCACAAAAAAAGAAAATGCCTAAACAGGATCAAGCATTTTCAAAATAGGAATTAGTATTTACTTTAAGTTGACACCTACTACTTCATATGGAATTGTTGGATCATATTCTCCACCAAAAATTGGTGGGATAGCAAGATCAAATTTTGCATTAACGGCATATATCATATTGCCCTTAATAGAAGCTGTAGCAGGTATTCTATAATTTGGATCGGTAATAATATCTGAAACAACTCCTGAATTCCAAGAGCTATTTAGGTTGATAACACTGATTTGATTTATGAAGTTTTGTACTACATAAAGTTTATTACCTCTTAATACCAAACCATCATTTGTTGGCACTGGTCCACCCACGTTAATTGTAGTAGCAACTCCTGTAGTTACGTCTGTACTATACAAAGCGGCGCTACCAGAATTTCCAATAATCAGTTTAGTACCATCATCATTTGCTACAATACCATTAGCATTAAACCCCTCCACCATGGTAAAATCGCCGGACAGTGGAATTGTAATTTCAACGCCAGGAGCAGGAAGACTACCATCTATTCCCAAGGGTAATTTATAGAATTCAGCTGCAAAGGAATTTGTTAAGTAAGCTGCATTCTCTGTAATGATAACATCATTGATAAAACCTGTTGTTGCAAGCTGGAATGCTCCAACTTCAGCCCCGCTTAATGCATCATATACATAAGCATAACCATCGAATCCCCCTGCAACAAAAATATAATTTGTGCGAGTGTCAAAGTCTAGTCCTACAGCAATACGATTAATTTGTTCAGGAACTATCATAGAACCACTTCCGGTTCTCAGATCAACCTTATAAATACCACCATGGTACAAAGACCCGGCATATAAATCATTCCCATTACCTAAGGCTATGCCTTCAGGGTAGAAGCCATTGGGAAGATTGAGAATAGCTGGGAAATTAGCAGCTGCAGATTTACTTATAACCGATTGTTCTAATATTTCATTTTCTATCATTGGCTCGTCACTACAAGAGAAGAAAGCCATAAAAATGGATAGCGAAATAATTTTTACTGAATTTTTCATAATTTCTAAAATTTGATTGTTAATTGTTTAGGCTCTTAATTGATTGTTTTGTGTTTTTCAATTAATTTGGGGAAGACATTATAGGTTTTTGAAACAACCTATTTTAAAATATTAAGTTACTTATATAAATAAAACTTGAACCAAACTTAGAAATAAAATAGGATAACCTTAAGTAGTATTGTTTTTAATACTAGCACTATTGTTTATTACTTAAAAAATGGGTTATGAATGTCTTTGTCTGTAAGAGACGGGAGAAGTATTGGTTGTTTTTTTAAAGGATCTGGAAAAGTAATTTGAAGACACAAAACCAACATCATAAGCAATTTCACTAATGGTAAGCTGCGTTGTTTTTAGTAAATCTTTTGCTTTTTCTATTCTGATATGATTCATATAATTGGTAATGGACATACCTGTTAATGACTTCACTTTTTTATGTAGCTGGGATCTGCTAGTATAAAGGTGTTGCGCCAGTTCTTCAATAGACATTTGTTTATTATTATCTAATGCAAACTCTTGAATGTTTTTAATTAGGTTTAAATCCAACTCATTAATATCTGGCACTTCTTTATGATTGTTTCTAAGGTATAAGAGATTACTTAAAAAACTGATCTGCTTTTGTTTTTTCCCCAAGAGATTTTTTATGATCAATAAGAGTTCCTGCTTGTTAAACGGTTTGATTAAATATGCATCCACGCCTAATTTATAGGCTTCAACTTTATCTTTGGTTTCAGTTCTTGCGCTTATTATAACAAACGGAATGTGTGAAGTGTTTATATCTTTTTTTATGTGTTTGCAAAATTCAAAGCCATCCATTTCAGGCATCATTACATCACTAATTATAAAATCTATATGTTTGTTATTTGCAATTTTAAGACCTTTAACTCCATTATTGGCAGTATAAATAGTGTACAAATCGCATAGTATTAGTTTAATGAAGTTTATAATTTCTTTATTATCTTCAACAAGTAAGATGGTGTTTGTTGTTTTTTGTTTGATACCTTTTTTAATTTGAGAAACATGATTGTCATCATAATCAATAAATGGGATTTTATGAAACGTATCTGCTTTGATTGAGGTATTTTGAATAGGTAGATCTACTATAAATGTTGTGCCTATTCCTATTTTACTATCTATTGAAATACTCCCTTGTAAAAGTTTAACTAGCTCTTTGGTTAATGCTAAACCAATCCCAGTTCCAATATTTTGTTTAAGATCATAGGTTTTGTAATAGCGTTCAAATATTTGGGATAACTCTTTTTTTTCAATCCCTATTCCTGTATCTGATACTATAATCCTTAATTGGTTCTTAATTTGTTTTAAATAAACATCTATTTCTCCTTTTTCTGGCGTGAATTTAATAGCATTTGAAAGCAGATTGTTTAATATTTTTTGAAGCTTATCATCATCAAAGTCCATTGTGAGATTAGAAATGTCCGATTTAAATGTAAGAGTTAACTGTTTTGAATCGGTATAAGATTTAAATATGGAAACACATTTTTCAATGAATATAATAATGTCCCCATTTTTATAAGAGGGAATCATTTTTTTTGCATCTAAAGACGAGAGATCCAACGTTTGATTTACCAAATTCAATAATTGGTTATTACTATACGTTATTCCTTTCAATAGATTTCTTTGGGTATCATTTTCATTATCTTCTAAAAGTTCATTGGATAAGCCACTAATTATGGTGAGGGGTGTTCTGAATTCATGAGAAATATTGGCGAGGAACTGGTGCATTAAGTTTTCGCTAGTTTCTGCTCTATCTTTCTCTATCTGCAATCTGGTATTGCCTTTGCGAATGAAACGCATCCGGCTCCAAAGTCCACCAGCTATGAATAGTAGAAATAGTCCTGAAAAAACAAAAATGTTTTTTGTCCTGTCTTTATCTCTCATTTCTTCCTGTTGAGCTTTTGCTAATACTAACTTTTCTTCTGACTGCCGCAATGAATCTGTAAACAACTGTTTGGTAAATTCCATTTCCCTGAGGTTATTGGATAATGACTCATAATTGATACTGTCTTCCAGTACAAGCATTTTTTCATGATAAAACAGGGCCTTGTCGTATTCCCCCATCGTTTTATAACTTTCGTAAAGACAATCACAGGCATACATTTGATTATCTTCAGATCCAATTTCAACAGCGATTTTATAACTTTTCTGACATTCTGTAATACTTTGTTTATAATTTCCTTTATGCAGTTGAATCTTACCAATATCAATTAGATTTTCGCAGATAATATCTTTATTTCGAATCTGCTTTGCCAAGGACAGACTCCGTTGAAAATATTCCAAAGCTCTTTTCTTGTCTTCATGTTCTGAATAGTTATTACCTATATTACTTAGTGCATATGCTACATGTATATTATTATTCAATTGTTTGGAGATTTCCAAAGCTCTTTCTAAAGACACCATAGACTGATCTTTATTTCCCAACTTGGTATGAATTTCTCCAATACTTAGTAACGAAATAGTTATCGATGTGCTATCTCCTATTCTTTCACTTATTTCCAGAGCCTTGAATAAGTATTCTAGTGCTTTTTCATTACTTCCTTGTTTTATATAGGAAATCCCAAACGAATTTAAACACCAGGCAATGCCATAATCGTCTTTTATTTCTTCACTTATTTTAAGACTTTGCTCTATGTGCTTCATAGATGTTGTAAATTGGCCTTTCAGATAATAGCTGCGAGCAATTCTTCTTAAACTGGATGCCACCATTTTCTTATCACTCATGTTTTCCGCAATGTCCTTTCTGGATTGATATGCTGCAATAGCCTTTTCATAGTCACCTTCTGCAATATTAACTTCTCCGATTCTGTACAAAACCAAAGCCATCTTTTCTATATCTCCTATTTCATCATATAATTGGTATGACATCTGGTAGTATTCGACTGCACTTGAGAACCCCCCTTTGTTTTTATAAGCCCAGCCCAAATTGTACAGTGCGTCAGCATTGTACTTCTTCAATCTTTTTTTACTGGCATATTTACTCTGAATTTGAGCATAATGAATTGCACTGTCTTGTTGCTTTTCTAGGTAACCTGATCTGGTGAATTGATTTAATGCTTGTAACCGGATGGTATCATCACAAGTCTCATCAGCCCATATAACCCAAAGTGAATCATGCTTTGATTGAGCATAGGTAGACACTACAAAAGCAATAAATGCAATAAGAATGAATAGCTTTTTCAAACGGATTTCCTAAATTAATTTTTACTAATGTAGATATATTTGATTATTATCCCCATTAAATTATTAGTTTGTATCACAACCATTGGTTAAACTTAATTCTAGTTTGACAAAGTGAAGATAATGAATTTGAACAATTATAATTTGAGAATATTGTAATTGTTGGATGTATATCTCAAATAATAGGTTAACAAATAGATAGCGAAGCAATTGCCCGATGTCAAATTTATTAGATTTGGAGATCTTGAGTGACAGATTCAAATTGCGGTTATTATTACGCTCTTGTACGCTTTGGCTCGAAACCCGTTCAAGGTGATGCTCAAACCTTTACATCTTTTTTAGCACCATAACACTTTATTATACTATTCAACACAGAGGTTTAAGTAAGTATTCTTATTTAAAAAGCAAAAGAAAAAATAGATTGTACTTTAAAAAAAATACAATTAAAGCCTGGCAATTAAATAGTTATGCTTACGAGTTCGAGTCTCGTCCAGACCGCAATTAAAATGTTGTGTTGAGTCCTTTAAATAGGGCTAGGTTTATGTAGTTAAACCGATGAGAAGCTTTTCCATTAAGGGGAGGCTTTTTTTGTATTGTGTAATTGTGTAGTAATTGTGCAGTAAATAAAATTAGTATATAATTTTTCATTATGTTCAGCTCTAAGAATTACGTTTCTAACTTTTTTTATTTTGATAATTTATGTATAATATTAATTGTTAACTGTTTAACAAAAAAAATGTAAATTTATACCATAAAACTATACCACAATGAAATACTTTAAGCTACTTGCGATTCTATTATTCTGTTCAGGCATTTTTTTCTATGCTTGTAATGACAAAACTAATTCACAAAAAAAAGAAACAACTAAACCATTTAAACAAGTTCCTTTAAATACTCCGAGAACTTCTCAGACTTCTCAAAATGCTGAAGGTGTCTGGCATTACACCTGCAGTAAGGGTTGTGTTGGAGGGTCAGGTGCTGTAGGCAATTGTGGTACTTGTGGTGGTGCCTTGGCTCATAACAAAGCGTTTCATACTAACGCTAATAATACGCCAACTAATGCTCCTTTTAACCAATCTAGTACTGAACCCGGCAAAAATTCAGCTGGAGTATGGCATTATACCTGCGTAAAAGGGTGTTCAGGAGGGGCTGCAGCTACTGGCAATTGTGGTTCTTGCGGTGGTAATTTGGCTCATAATCAGGCTTATCATCAGTAAAACACAGGGTAATGAAATATTTTTATCTTGTAATGAACGTATTTAAATGTTGTGTAGAGTCTTTTAAATAGGGCTAGGTTTATGTTTTAAACCGATGAGAAGCCCTGCCTGCTAGCAGGTTGTCCTATAGGAAGATCTTTTTTTGTTTTTACAGATAAATGGAATTATTTAATTGAGGCATATTTCTTCATTTCGGAAGTCACATGAATTAATGCCTCTTCCCAAGCCTTTCCTATTCTTTCTGTGTATAGTTCTCCTAATTCTTCTCTAATGGTTTCTGTAAGGGATTCTAATACTATTGGATAGTGTTCTTCTAACACTCCATATCTAACATGGCTTTCACCAAGAGATTTTAACCCTAATTCTAAAAATTCTGGTCTGCTCATTGAGTAGACGATACCCCCTAACATATGTGTTAAAAGTCTTCCCTGAGACTTCATATTGTTTTTAAACAGTTCTCTGGTTTGAGGGGATTTAGTAAATACCTTATTATAAAATTTCTTTGCAAACTCATCTTCATTTCTTAACAAATAATCCAGAGAATTCTGTAATTCTAGTTGAATATCCATTTCTTTAAAACCAATTAACTCATAAAGTTTGGTTTTATGCTCATGCCCTGCCATTTGATTGCTGTATTCTTTCCCAAGATTTAAGGTGTTCTCAGGTAATCCATTATAAACAGACTCAGAAATTAAAATATTAGTTCCCGCCTCTTTGTTGAATCCTTGTATTCTACTAGCAGTATTAATAGGGTCACCAACTACTGCAAATTGTTTGTGTTTAGGATGTCCTAAATGTCCTATAAATGCTCTGCCAAAGTTGATTCCAATACCCATTTTAATTTCTGTATCAAAATCTACAAGTTCCATACGATTAAGTCTTTTAATTGCATATTGCATTCCTAAAGCGGCACGTACTGCATCTTTACAATTCTTATTTCTCAAGCCCCCTGCAACCCCAAATAGCCCAATAATTTCATCCCCGACATACTGATAAATAATGCCGTTATTAATTAAAATGGGATCTCCCAATACAGTATAAAACCTGTTTAATATATATGCTGTATCAAAGGTTTTGTTTTCAGAGGCTATTTTAGTAAAACCTCTAATATCACAAAATAAGATTGCAATAGACCTTTCTTCAGCTGTCCCTTCAGGTAAAGTTTCTAACTGAAGTTTATTAATTTCGGAGCTATTCCATACTAACCTTTGAATAGTAATATCATCTTTTATATAACATTGGCATGCTAATCTTATAGAAGGATCCCACTTTCGTAACTGAGCTGTTTCCTTTTCCATTCTAGTTCTTGGAGTTATGTTTTGGAGGCCCTCTATAATTCTAACACGACATGTCGTACATTGCCCACTTCCACCACATTCATGCATGTGTGGAATCTGGTTTATTATGGAACAGTCTAATAATGAAGCGTTTTGGTCTTTTAGCTCCACTTGTTGATTTATACCTGTATAAGTTACTATTGGTGTCTTGATATTTGGCATTATATCCCCCTATTTGTTTTATTGTTAAAGGTAAAAAAAAATATTAATTTTTAATTTTTGTTTTTATAAAGAGTATAAATACTATATAAATGTTTGACCTAACGCATCATATCATAATGAAAACCTTTGCTAGTACTGTATTAATTTGCAACGATGTTCATTTGGAGATTGCCTCTGAATTATTAGTGCATTGTAACATAAATACTACTAAAGCCTCCTATGGTAAAATTGTACAGAATAGTGTAAGTAAGGAGATATCTAGGATATCAAATTAATTAAAACCAAAAAAGTAAAAGGAATTAATAAATACTAAAACAATTATTGTTTTTTTCATTTTACTTATTTCTTAATATTATTAGTAAATAATTTTCCCAATTAGCCATAAGCTTTAGAAATTCGATAACCCGAATCATACTCACTACTTATAGGAGCTTCTACATCAATTTCAAAATACTTAACTTTTAACAATAAATTATTTACTACAAGTAAATTCAATAACTTTTTGAAATTTAATTTGGGGAGTTGTAATTGCCAACTCATAAACTACTAATATCTTAAAATTGTTTTATTAAAATTAATTATCAATCTAGGATAGAAAATAATAAGCCTATTTTTTTAAAAAAAAGTCTAACTATTCGGTATGCTACATTTTCCAAAGGGGCGCAAATTTTCAATTAAATAGTATCAATAAAATTCTAATTATAAAAGGAAATAAACTTAACATTAGAAATGTTACCCTCTAATGGATTAAGCGCATTTAGTTGTTTTTTGCAGTTGAATTATCCCATTAAATAAGTAGCGTTCAAGTAAGTTGCACTTTCTGTTAGACATTAATATTTCTTTAATCTCGTTAAAGAAGAATACATTTTTGCTTTTTAAGCAAACATTTTTTTCAAAAGCGAATAATATTTTTTGAATTCTTTGGTAATCATTACTTTTGTTAAACTCACGAAGTACTCTATCAAAACAAACTAAATTAGTTTTTGATTTTACAAAAGCCATTTTTTCTTGCTCTACCATAAAATTTAAATTTGTGCAATAAAGTAAGATATAGGCTTTTAATTCCTCTAATGAATAGTTATAATCTAATTTTTTCATCATTTCATTTTTTATAAATTCCACTCTGAATTTCAATTTTATCTTCCTTCAGAGATTTTAAAACATTATTTAATTTTTTACGCGTTGAATTCCCTAAAAGCACATTGAGTCCAATTTCATTTTTTATAGACTTTTTCTTTTGTGTTTCATTTAAAAAATTAATGGCACCTTGTGTTTGATTGCTGGTTTGAGTTTTACGAAATTCTAAATGTGTGAGGATGTTATTCATGTTTTCTATAGTTTGTAAATGGCTTATAGAAGGGGAGTTTGCCCAGGGAACAGGAAAATAAATATCTAAATCAATTTTTTTGAAAATATCGTAGTAAATAAATATCCCTTGATCTTTTAATACCCTTTTTATTTCTGAATAAAAGGTTGTCTTATCTTCAATATTCATTTGAACATGTTGTGTCCAAACAACATCAAAAAAACCATCTTCATAGGGTAAATTAAGAGCATCTCCATTAATAAATGTTGTACTGCCATTAGTTGGAATAATGGCTGAAATTTTTTGTGCTGTCCGAATATAATCCTGATTCATATCAATACCATATACATCACAGTTAAATTCATCAGCCAGCATACGACTTGGTCCTCCTAATCCACAACCAACATCTAGTACTGTTAAGTCTTTAAAATTAAATTGAGCAACAAGCTCTTTAGATACTTGGGCTCCTCATAAATGAAATTCATCAACTCCAGAAAAATGTTCTCTAGTTATGTTCTCTAATTCACCGTTTTTATTTTTGATTCGTTCCAGAATATCTTCAAATAACCCAGAATGATTGTATTGTTCTTTAATTAAAGTATTTTGATTGTTCATGATTTTTGAATTATAGTAGTGTTTTTGTTTATAGTTTGTTTCATAGAGAATAACCAAGCCTCAAATATCTTTTCTATTCTATTTTCTTTTTTAAGTAAATGAATAAGGTCTTGTCTTGAACCTTTAGTTCTGTGATATACAACTTGTTCATTTTTTTTATCAATGACGAAAATATGTTTAGTATCTAGGTATGTTCTGATTTTATCTGCTAGTTTCCAATTTTTTAATTGTCTAGCCTCTTCTCGCATTAATATAAGTTCATCTATATATTTATTTTCTAAATTCATTGTGAAAAATTTAATATAATTAAAGGTTAAGTAGCTTTTTACCAGTAAAAGCATACTGTTCCCATTTTGGTAATGGGTGGAATGGTGATGCTTGTACATCTCTAAAGAGTCGTTCTAAAACATTTGCACGATAAAAACTTTGTCCACCGATCGCCTCCATGGCATATTCTACAGTTTTTTTAGATGCTTCACCTACATTTGTTTTATGGGTTAATATATCAATAGTAATGGATTCACTTGGGTTGAAGTCGAGTTGATTTGCGAGTTCATACATGGCTTTCCATTCGGTTTGTGCACTTAATAGTGAATTATTGATTCGGCCTATAAGTGTGGTGATATGTTCTTGATTGCGATGATATTTTTTGCCTTTTTCAATAGCTATTTCCATAGCTTTTTCTGCAATACCAACATAAGCAGCCATGATTAAGGGCATGGCTACAGTTAAAACCACATTCCATACAGGGTGAAATTCATCTTTTGGTCTTGAAAGTGAAATGGCTGAATCTGGCACAAAAACGTCTTCAAAAACTATAGATTGAGATCCTGTTCCACGCATTCCCATTACATCCCAATTATCTAGAACTGAAACACCATTTGTTGTCATTGGAACACCAAAATGTAGTACTTCCCATTTTCCCTTAGTATTTAAATAAGTACCACTAGTTATAGCGATATCTCCACCTATAGATTGACTTGCAAAATGTTTTGTTCCGGAAAATAAATAACCGCCATTATTTTTTTTAAGTTCCCCATTAGAACCTAACCAATCGCGTGCACCAGTACTAATTAAAACAAGCTCATTTTCAACGACATTTCGAAGCATTTCTTCACCTATTTTTTGATGTTTGTATTTCCAAACAGCAGCTGCAATAAGGTGCTGGTGCATTGAAAAGGATAATGCAGTAGAGCTACAATAATGTGCTATGGTTTTAATTATTTGACACATTTCTTTATGACCTATACCAGCTCCTCCTAATTCTTTTGGAATTGCAGCAGAGAAAAACTTAAGAGATTTAAGTTGTTCGTAATTGTCATGAACAAAAGAGCCTTCAACATCATGTTTTGATGCACGAAGTTCAAAATCTTTTCCTATTTTATTGGTTAAGGATTTCCAATTGTCCATTTTAATAATTGATGCTTTCATTTTATATTTATTTTATATTAAGCAAATTAACGACAACAAATGATGTAACATTTTGCTAAAAAGTTTAAAAAGTAGTATTAAAAGTTCAGAAATTAAAATAGGGCGTTTTACTTTATTTTTTTAAGTAAGAACTAGGGCTTGAATTAAATTTTTCTTTAAAGACACGACTAAAATGAGAGACATCTTCAAAGCCACTTTCAAAAGCAATTTGTGTAATATTTGAGTTGTTATTTAAAATTAAGCTAGCTGCGTAATCAAGACGCCTGCATAGTAGCCATTTACCCGGGGTTGTATTATAATGGTTAAAAAAATCACGTTTAAATTTAGAAAGACTCCGATGGCACATTTTTGCATACTCATCCAGTTTTAAATTAAACGAAAAATTAGTTTCCATTATGTGAGTAAGTGAAGGCTCAGAATTTAAGGTTACCGTTTTTAAATAAGAAACTAGTAAGTTATTATCGCAATTATAAACAAGATTTATTAGCAACTCTTTAAGTTTTAATTTTAAAATAGATTCTGGTGGTTCTCTTCTTTCTTTGAAATATGGAAACATAGATTGAAAGAAACTATTTAAATAATCTTTAGGTAAAAGTTTTGTTGCAGTAAATTGATGTAATTCTTTATGATTTTCAATTGAAACTTTGTTTATAACATCTGACAAGGATTCTTTAATTAAATCATCGGGAATAAAAAAACCAAACATACAAAAATCATCGTCAAAATCTTGAGTAACTATTGCCGCTCCTTTTTTTACAAATAAAGTCTCACCTGCTACAACTGACCATTCCCCTTCAATGGTTTTCCATGATTTTTTCCCGCTTAATACATGAATTAAATAATCAGATTGAGTATATATTCCAGATTGTTCATCTTCAACTTCACATTTATATTCTACGCAAATTAGATTATTCAATGTAAATTTATTAAACACTAAACTGTCTCTAATATTTTCAAATAAATTTTCCAATTAATTGAAATTTGAATTAAATATCACCCTAATTTAATTAATATTTTTAACTTTAAGGATTAATTAATTTCCAGATTTTATATATGCCCAACCATTTCCATGTTTTTTTACAATTTCAGAAACGGCATTATTAATAGTTGTAACACCCGTTATAAGTTGATCTTTTTTAATATTGAAAAGAGCCATACTTACTTCACAAGCGGTAAACTTCACATTTTCATTGTCTACATATTTTGCTATTTCATCAGCTACAACCGATTGGTTTTTCATAAACATGGGAACTGCTTCACCATAAGCTATTATATCAAATTTGGTGTCTGGATGACTTGAAGTCATGATTTTTATTGTAAGCATTACAGATTGGTATACCTTATTATCAGTACTTGTTACGTCAAAGATTATTTTTTGACTTTTTTCTTGTGCTGAGACATTAAAGATTGATAATGTAACAATTATTACTATTAAAATTTTTTTCATGATTATAAATGTTTAATTATTTATTGCAAAGAAAAAGCACATACGGATATTAGCTTTTGTTTAAAAGTTCAATGTTTTGACTTATTAGTCCATTGTCCAGATCAATAATTTTTATTATATTTAATTCAAAATCAGTAATTGTACATTATATGTTCGATTCGTATAAACACTTTCTTGAAACCCCTGGTTATAAAAAAATAATTGGTGAAGATTATTTAATTGTTGAATTTAAATGTCCAATCAAAGATGAACTTTTTTCAGCTTGGTCAGAATGTCATAGTATTGTTTATGTTCTAAGTGGTCAAAAAAAGTGGATTACTCCTTCAAATGAATATTTAGTAAAAGAAAATCAATCCATTTTTGTAAGAAAAGGGGCTTTTAAAAATCAACAGTATTTTGAAGAAGGATTTTGTGTTCTTATGTTTTTCATGAAGGATGATTTTATTAAAAGATGCGTTGAAGAAGATATTAATAGAGAAACTATTGTGTCAAAAAAAATTAATCATCCAGATTTTATTTATAGAATCAATATTTCTGAAAGCTTAAGTACTTTATACCATTCTTTCTTTTCATATTTAAAGCAAGACAAAAAAACCCCTCAGAAAATTATTGAATTGAAGTTTAGAGAAATGCTACTGAATATTTGCTCAGATCATAATAATTCAGAAATAAAAGATGTTCTTTATACGTTGTCTAAAAACAGTGATGATTCTATAGCACAAATAATGGAAGAACAGTATTTTTATAATTTAAAAGTTACTGAATTTGCAAGATTATGTGGTAGAAGTATTTCTTCTTTCAAAAGAGATTTTAAAAAATTGTATAATACTACACCTGGAAAATGGCTCTTAACCAAACGACTTAATTTAGCGAGTAGTTTGATGTTAAGTTCCAATTTTACGATCCAACAGATTTGTTATGACTGTGGTTTTGAAAGTGACTCGCATTTTAATAGAAGTTTTAAAACCCAATTTGGTTTTACCCCAAAACAATGGAGAAATTCTAAGCTAAATACTTTAAATTAATTTTTAATGACCCCTTTTATAATTTTTCTTTCTTTTTCCTTTTCTTGAGATTTATCCCAATTAGCTCCTTTCAAGTATACAAATAATGTATGTATTAACATTGTTGTACCACTATAAAATGCTCCAGAAAATAAATAGGTTGTAAAAATATTTATATAGGGGTGGAGATTTTCATTGGTTACTTCAATTGGTCCTCCCATTGCAAATGAAACAAAAACTCCAACCCAAAATGGCAAACACTGCATGCAACTCGTTAAATACTTCCAGAAATTTGGACTGTGTTTCTCAGCTAAATCTCTTAAGGGTTCAAATATTTTGCTTATAGTAACAATTGCTGATATTCCATAAACTATTAATACTGTGATTATAAATTCCATGATTTTATATTTATGTGGACTTCGAAAATAAAAGTTAAACAGATATTTATTGCTAACCTTATTACTCCACGTTAATGAGGTTTATTGCAAGTCTTCAAAGGCTTTTTGCCAGATAAATAAAAACTTGCATTAATCTTCTTAATATACAAGTGGGGATAACAGTTTTATACTACACTGTCTGTAATTCTTTTAACTTTAACCAAGCGGAATGACCACCTTCTAAATTACTTATATTCTTGAATCCTTTTTCTTGCAGTTTAATGGCTGCCATATAAGACATCACTCCTCCGGTACAAGAAAACAAAAAAGGTCCATCACCATTAAATATAGAATTGTAGTTTTTATGATTCTTGTCAATTGCAGATTCAATTGTTTCAAAAGGAATATTTATTGCTCCAGAAATACTTCCTTGTGTTTCAATTCCTTTAGGGTTTCTTACATCGATGATCTTATAATAGTTTTCGGAGATAATACCCTCTAACTTATCAACAGTAATTTGTTCTATAATTTCTTTAGATACTTTTATATTTTGATTGTTCATAACCTATAATTTAGATTTTTATTAAAGTGAAATAATCTCGGCTCCTTCCAATATTAATTGGTGTAAAGCTGGAGACCCAACTAGTTCTATTTCATCAATTAAATTATCAGCTGAATAACCTCTAACTGCCGCACAGGGAGGGCAAACCATAATTCTACATTTTTGATTTACTACAGCATCAATCATCTCTTTCATTGTTGGATCTTTAGGATTCAAGTGAACATTATTTGCGGCTCCCTTTCTTACCCAATCAACTCCTGAACTGACTAAAAATATGCTTACGTCTAATCCCGAATTAATTCCTCCATTTGCTATACTCCAAGCTACAGAAGCTCTTTCATCATCTAAACCATAGCTTATTAATACGACTAATTTCTTTTTTGAATTCATAATAAATTTGTTTTAAATTGTTATTAAATAATTTGATATGGCAAATCTAAATTCAATCTTCATAGGTGAATTGATTAGGAAGTTCAATTAATGACCTAAAAGGTTCATCATATAAAAAAGTTCAGATTAGGTTGAAGACATACATTTAAGTATTGTAGAAAAGAGATGGAAACTACTGGAGGTTTGTGACAAAGAAATGTGTCTCTAGGTTTATGTTTTAAACCGATGAGAAGCCCTGCCTAATAACTTCTGGAGCTAATCAAGGAGCTTGTACATTTGCGTTGCACTGAGCTTACCTGCCCTGAGCTTGTCGAAGTGTCGAGTGGATTGTTTTTTTTGTGTTAGGAAGATTTATAATTTTCTACTTACCTTAGATTATTCTACAATAACTTTCAATGGTAAAAATCTTTAGAAAAATTAGGCAAAACTTACTTTCTGAGAATAGAATTGGAAAATATTTACTTTATGCCATAGGAGAAATCATACTTGTTGTTTTAGGTATCTTAATTGCCGTACAAATAAATTCAGAGTTAACCAATAGAAAAAACAAGGTCATCGAATATGAAATTTTGGTGGATCTTAAAATAGAATTCAAGGCAAATTTACTAGAACTTGAAAAGGCAATTAAGATAAGCAATGATATTGCTTTTAATTCAAAAAAATTACTAAAAGCATGTTGGGATGATTACAAGCCTATTTCAGAAGATAGTCTGCGTTCACTTATTGGTTCTTCATTTATGTATTCTGAACAAGTATTTAAGTATGATAACAGTGTACAATTAGAACTAATAAATACAGGAAAGCAATCTTTGATAAATAGTAAAGAAATAAGGGAATTTATTTCTTCTTGGAACAAACAATTAGAACTTGTGAAATATCAAGAAAAAGTGGTAGATCAATATCGCCAGCGTACAATAGATATATATCTAAATATAGGTAATAATGCAGTTTTAATGAATAAAGATGATGTTTCTAGTATGAATTCTAAACAGATTAGAACTAATTTACCACTTTTAGAATCTCTTCCATTTGAAAACGCACTTGGTATCTTTCAAGGTACCTCAAGACATTTGGCAGTAGTAAAGTATAATAATATGAAAGAAAAGATTTCTGATGTTATCACTTTAATAGATACTTCACTTAGCAATTATCCTTTTTAAAAACATTAAATAAATTGTGTTTTCCTCCAAAGCTTAAGTAAATAAGGAGGATTTATGTTTTCACATATTTCTACACATAGCTACTCTATTATATCCAAAGAAAGACCTAAGCAATACATTACTTGTTATTTAAACAGAATTAACTGTTATTCAGCTAATTAAATATTTCAGCTATAGTAAATGTTATAATTTTAAGTATTACTAATCACTAAATACAATCAAAATGAAAACAAAACTATTTTTATTATTTATGGTATTTGTATGTTTTAATATAAACGCCCAATGGGAAGAAAATATAATTTCAACAGATATCGGTCAATGCGGTTCGATTTATACCGCAGATTTTAACGGTGATGAATATATGGACGTTCTTTCTGTTTGTGGGGATTCTATAGATTGGTGGGAAAACGATGGAGACGAAAATTTTGAACAACATAATATCTCAACAGATATAGATAGAGCCTATCAAGTATATGCCTTTGATATTGATTATGATAATGATATGGATGTGCTTTATCCTTCAAGAGATGATGATAAATTAGTTTGGCATGAAAACCTAGATGGCTTAGGAAATTTCGGGCCACAACAATTTATCACCGCCCAGGCAAATACAGATGGAGCCAGATTTCTGGATGTAGCCGATTTAGATGGAGATGATAAACCGGATGTGATTTCCGCTTCTGCTTACGATAATAAAATTGCCTGGTATAAAAATTTAGGAAATGGTGATTTTGGAGATATAAATACAAATCAACGTATCATTTCAGAGCCTGAAGAAGAAGCTATTTCAGTTCACGCTGTAGATATAGATGGAGATGGAGATTTTGATGTAGCTGTTGCTTCATATGTGGGAGATGAAATAATTTGGTTTGAAAATGAACTAGAAACAGGAAATAGTTGGACAAGACATTTAGTAGAATCTCAAAGGGATGCTGCAGCATCAGTATCTTCTGGAGATTTTAATAATGATGGCTATATGGACTTAGTTTCGGTATCTGATTTTGATCATACAATCAAGTGGCATGAAAATATTGATGGGGCAGGAACATTTGATAATCATTTAATAACTGATGAAGCATGGAGTGTAGTTTTTGTTTATGCAACTGATATTGATGGAGATGGTGATCCAGATTTTCTCGCAGCACTTGCAAATGTTGATGAAGTAGTTGCGTATGTTAATGATGGAGATGGGAATTTTACAGAATGTATTTTAACATCAAATGCTGATTTTGTTGTATCAGTTCACGCTGCAGATATTAATGATAATGGATTAATCGATGCGCTTTCTGCTTCGGTAAATGACAATAAAATAGCATGGTATGAGAATGATAATGAGAAGTGTATATTATCAGTAAATGAAAATACTTTAATAGATTTTTCTATTTATCCAAATCCCGTTTCAGAATTACTTATAATTTCTATTGCTGAAAATGTATTATTTGAAAAGGCAGTGATTTATTCTGTATTAGGAGAGAGGCTTTTAGAAACTTCAGAAAAGAACATCCATGTTTCCAATTTACCAACGGGATTGTATTTTATTCAACTATCTGTTGATGGTAAAACAGCTACTAAGAAGTTTATTAAAGAATAATATTTAAGGTGTAAATAAGGTATTTACAAGTGAGTTATCGAGTCTCGTCCAAACTAGAATCCTAATTTTAAATTTTAGCTCATATTCACCTTAAGAGTCTTACTTAAGGAGATAAGGAGCTTTTTCATGCCTAATAACTTTTTTTATGAGGGGGTAAAATCAACTAAAGTAATAAAGGATATTAAAGTTTTATACCATTTACAAAATACATTTTCATAACCCCTCTATTCTTTACTTCTATTGTTCCTCTATATTCACAATCAAATTTACCTTTAATCAACTCATATGTGTATTCTGACACATTAATTTTCCCTGACTCTGAAGATGATTCCATGCGCGAAGCAATATTTACCGTATCTCCCCAAATGTCATAAGCAAATTTTTTAGTTCCTACGACACCAGCAACCACTGAACCTGTATTAATCCCAATACGAATATCAAAACGGGTTTCATTTTTAAAATTTGTTTTTTTTGCCACATTAACAAACTCAACTATTTCAAAAGCAGCAAGTACCATCTTAATCGCATGATCCTTTTTATGATAATGTAAGCCTCCAGCACACATATAAGAATCCCCAATTGTTTTTATTTTTTCTAAGTTGTGTTTTTCCATTATTTTATCAAACTCTGAAAAATAATAATCAACACTTTGCACCAATTTTTCTGGAGATAAATTTTCTGCATAACCTGTAAATCCTTCAAAATCTGTAAATAATACCGTTATAGATTCAAACTTTTGGGCTTTTACCTTACCGCTTTGCTTTAATTCTTGAGCTGTTTCTTTAGGAAGGATATTAAGCAATAGGTTTTCAGATCGATCCTTTTCCTCTTCAATAATAATATTGGTTTCCTTTATAAAATGGTAGCGTCTATATAATCCATAGGCAAGTATAACTAATAGAAGTAAGGCAATAATTGTTGCTATAACAATGGTTTTCTGATTTCTTTTTTGCTGATTGAGCAAATCCACTTCTACTTGCTTTTGTGAAACTTCATAATCATGACGAAGATTAGCCATTTCCCTCTCAAGTTCAATGCTAGGGACACTATCTCTATAAACAATATGGTTACTTAAATATTTGTTTGATTCTTGGTAGTTACCAGTATGCTTATATAATTCTGAAAGTTTCAGATTGGTATCACTTACTTGTTTTTTTAGCCCATATTTTTGTGCTAGTCGCAGGCTCCTATGCGCATAATCTAAAGCAATGGTCCAATCATTCTGCTTTGCATAGATATCAGACATAGCTACCAGGTATTCCGAAATAGCATAATAGTCCTCAAATTCCTCTAGAATTTTTAATGCCTCACTAATATTAGCCTTTGCCAAGTCATCTTTCCCCTGCTGGGCATATACCTTTCCAATATTACCTAGGGTATAGGCTGTGCCAATTAAGTAATCTGCATTCTTGAAGAGTTGTTCCGCCTCTTCAAAATTTTGTAAAGCTAAATCATAACTTTTGATCTTCACATAATGGTCTCCTGCGTTGTATAAAGCGGTCCCTAAAGAAACAGAATCATTAGTCATTCTTAACAACTGGATTGCTTTATCGTAATAGCTTTGTGCGTTTCTAGAGTTTCCAATTACAGAATACATGTCTGCGATTGCCATATTGGCGAATCCTTCACCAGCAATATATTCTGCTTTAATTGCTGCTTCTCTGCCCATAAAAAAAGCTTCCAACGCAAGTGTTGGATTTCCAGCTACTCTATTTGCATTTCCTTTTTGATGATAGCCTCTATACAAGTACAAATAATTATCTTCTAACTTGGAGAGTGCTATAAGTTCATCGGCATATTTTATGGCTAATTCAAGATTACGTACCTCGTTAAAAGATAAATTACCAAGTAATTCAAGTTTTGCAGAACCTTCCAGTTGATCCTCTTGATAAATTTTGACAAGACTATCTGCAATTCTTTGATCCTGAGCGAAACCACTTAAACACTGAAGATAAAAAAAACATATAACAAAACAGATTTTATCGAAATATTTGAATGCCTTCAAATCAATTAATTATAACCCTTTAATTTTGGATCAATTGTAAATGTTTTAGTATCACTATTTTTTTTACGGATTGAGAATGTGATCATATAAGTTTCTTCTTCTTCTTCTACAGTATCATCTCCACACTCCTTTACTTTAGCATTTGTTTTTTTACTTTTATCCTTTCTTTTATTTTTTTTATTAGCTAACACTTCGATACCATATTCATAATCTATAGAATCAATTATAATAGAATAATCTTTCTCTTTGAACTGTCCCAATTCATTCAATGTATAGCCCTCCCAAGTCGCCCACTTGCCATAATATACAGTTGATACAAAATCCTCGATATTTGTACCTGATGGAATACATCCGTTATTATCATCCTTTAGTTCACAATTAGCATTAACGTTTACAGGATTGTTAGCTAAGGGATAAAGTACGTGGGCATCAACACCCAATTTGATTAATACATCTTTTGCCATAATTTTTTAATTAGTTAATTAATAATAATTTTTAGCAGGTAATTTTTTAAAGAAGTGAGGAGTTTTTAAAAAATACTTTTTAGTAGTGATTTTTAATTAGTAGGTAATTTTTAAAAAGAAGTGAGGATATATAATATACTCCTAGTATTAATTTAATAAAGAAGATATGTAAGATAGGGTTTTATTTTAAGATATGAAAATAACACACTAATATATAGCGTTTTATAAAGTTACATTTATAAGTTTCAAGAAATTTAATTTGAACTTTATCCCCTTTAATTTATTATAAGATTTATGTGGTTTAACTAATTTGATAAATTCAAGTATTAATCTAATTTAAATAGAGAATAATTTATATAACCCAAGCCAACAAGACATTATTGATGGTAATTGTAGCTTGTATAAAGGGTATTAAAAATAAATGACACTTATAATCATTAGATGAAATAAGGCTTTAGGCGAGAGTTCTCGAGTCTCGTCCAGACCAGAACTGAGCGTGAAGAAAACATCCAGTGGATGTTTTAAGCGAAGGGGCCAAATGGCGCGTTGGCCGTTTAAAATGTTGTACCTGACCGCCGAAGTGAAACGAAGGAGGTTTGTGACACAAAAATGTGTCGCTAGGTTTATGTTTTAAAATGATAAGAATCCCTGCCTGTCGGCAGGCATGTTGTCCATTTGCGCTGCACTGAGCTTGCCTATACTGTGCTTGTCGAAGTGGATAGGTTTTTTTGTTTTATATCCAATTCTTCCAAATATTCCATTTACCAAGTTATTTCATCTAAAAAGGTATTCATTTAAGTGAATTATCCTTACTTAAAGGCCGCATTTAATCCACATATTATTGTTAGCCATTAAAGAAATTTTCTTATTGGAAATACTTTTTTGTACCTTTAAAACATGAATAATAAAGTTATGAATAATAGAAAACAGTGGTTTGGTTTATTGTTAATTTTAGGATTAATGATTAGCTGTCAAGACGATAATGATAACCAATCATATGGTGAAGAGTTAAACTCTAGGATTCAATTAAAATTGGTTGATGCCCCAGGTGATTATTTAGAAGTGAATGTAATAATAAATGATATTAAGTACAATTCTTCAGAAGATGAGGGTGGATGGATAAGTTTTGGTGAGCCAGAAGATTATCCTATAGGAGTTGATTTAACTGAACTAATTGCAGGAAATAGTCTGCTACTTGTAGATGAAGTAATTCCCTCTGGAGAATTAAAACAAATTCGTTTGATACTAGGTGAGGGGAATACCTTGGTTATTGAAGATGAAAATGCTAATCCATATACCGTTCCACTTAACACACCTAGTGCTCAGCAATCTGGATTAAAACTTAAACTTGATACTTTTTTAGAACCTAATTTTACCTATGTATATATTTTAGATTGGGATGTTAATGAATCTATTGTTGAAGCAGGAAACTCTGGAAATTATAATTTGCATCCGGTAATAAATGTAATTGCGCAAGTAAATTCTGGGTCTATTTCTGGTATTGTAATGGATGATTTGACACCTATACCAGATGCTGTTATCGAAGTGTTTGCAATTAATGATGAATATGTGACATCTACAATAACTAACGATCTGGGAGAATTTTTAATAAATGGACTCGTTGAGGGAGAGTATATTTTAAAAATAGTAGAGATAGGTTATGTACCCTATGTTTCACCAATACTAATCAATGTTGCCAATGGAGTAATCTCAGATGCTGGAACAATTATACTTACACCTTTGTAATTTTTAAGATAATAATTAATAAAGAGATTATCCGCTTGTATTACTCTGAGTTTGGCTGCACTGAGCTTGCCTGTACTGAGTTTGCCTGTACTGAGCTTATCGAAGTATCGAAGTGGATGGAAATTTTTGTTTTAGAGAGATTCTTATCTAAACGTCAAATGCTAACTTACTTTCTTCAATAAAGACTTCTTTAGGGGTAAAATAGAAACCAGCCTAACTTTAACTAAAGTTAGGCTGGTTTCTATTAAAATTCAAGCAATTTTCACTCCCTATTTATGATAATAGTTTTTGATTCTGATATTCCTTTGGCCGAAACCACAAGCTCATATATTCCAGTATTTAAGCCATCTAATGCTAGTGAGTATGTACCATTAATTTTTTGCTTATTCTTCTCAAGGGCTAAGTTACCGTTGTTAAGGTCGTAAATTCTAATGGTATAATGAACGTTTTTATTTTCACCCGAATTTGTTTCAATGTTAATGTAATCTGAAGCTGGATTTGGGTAGCTAACTATGCTCAAAGGTGTAGCTTTATTTTGTGAGCCATGGCCATCTCCATTTGTAATTTTTCTAATATTTCCATAACCACTGAACTCAGAAACATATAAGGTGTTCCCAGATTTATTTGCAATAATTCCGGCAGGATAAGCATATGTAGCCTCCGAGATATTACCATCTGTATCGCCATAGGTACTTCCCGAATAAATTTCTACATCATCAACGTGACGAGGGTCAATTTTATAAATTTTATGCTCTCCATATACGGTACCATACAAGAATCCTTGTGCATAGGCTATAAAAGCTAAATAAGGTACATGATTATTAGGTGCGGGAACTGTGGCAACATACTCCACTTCATCTTCCCCAAGCGGCAATCGGTAGATTTCTCTTCCAATATAGTTTCCAATATACAAATCGCCATGGGGACCATATGCTAGGCCAACAGGAATATTAAGAGGCCCTCCTTGGTATAAAACGCGAATAGATCCATCTGCAGATAATTCATTTATACTATTATCCCCTACATTGGTATAAATCATATTGTCACTTTTATAGGCTTTAATTAGTCCGGAGGGATAACCACTACCAATAGATAGTTTTTCAATAAGATTACCATTATTGTCATATTTATTTATGGATGCGTTAAGATATTCGGCGACATAAATATTGTCTTCAGAATCCACTGCCAAACCATTTGCCCAAGCCAAGTCTGTAACAAACGGTGTTGAGGTTCCATCGGGAGTAATTTTGTAAACTGTACCTCCATAAAAGGTGGATCCATATAGATTTCCTTGTGAGTCGAGTGTCATTGCATCATCTACTGTGGCATCATTTGCGTTTAAAAATGTAGTGACTGTCTGTGAATGTGTGCCAATTGTTATAAAGGCAATTAATAATGTGTAAATAAGTTTCATGTTTCTTTCTTTTAAATTAGTATTATTTATTGCTTATTATCGATAGGAGATTTTTTTATTAGATCTCATTAAATCAATAGCAATAAAGTTATGATTGATGCTTAAATGTAGATATACTGCTCTTACAACCAACAATTTTGGTGTGGTCTGATAGTATTTTGTGGTAGATTACTGAAATTAAGTTGTCAATGACTTTTGATTTCCAACCGAAAATAAAATTAGTGTGAATTACTAATATTTTTATCTATATTGACCTAATAAAAGTATATTCTATTGGTTTCTAATATGAAAATATCCACCCTTATAATTGATGATGAGCCTTTAGCAAGAGCTATGATTGAAAGGCTTTTACTATCAAGAACTGAATTCGAAATTATTGGGCAATGTGGAACAGGAAAACAGTCTATTGATATGATTAATACCTATAAGCCCGATTTAATATTTCTAGACATTAAGTTGAAAGACATGACCGGCTTTGATGTATTGGAAGCCTTATCGGTTAAATTTCCTATCGTAATTTTTGCAACTGCGTTTGACACTTATTCGCTTAAAGCATTTGAATACTTTGCATTTGATTATCTACTGAAACCATTTAGCGAAGAACGATTCTATAAATCTATCAATAAAGTGATTGAAACCTTTAAATCTGCGGATAACGACAACATACAAAGTAAGATTTATTCTCTTTTAGAATACATGCAACCAAAGGTAGAAACAACTAACACTTCACAGAAAACAATACCAATTCCATTAAAGAATAAAACCATATTTATTAAAACGGATGAAATTTTATATGTAATGGCATCCAATAGCTATGTTGAAATATTCACAAAAGACAACAAATATTTACTGCGTAATACCATCTCAAATATCCAAGAAGAGTTATCTAGTCCATTATTTTTTAGAATCCACCGCTCTACAATTATAAACCTAGAATTTATTAAAGAACTTATACATTCAGATTATGGTGAAGTGGATGTTCGAATGAAGGATATGCAGCAGTTTAGAATAAGTAGAAGTTATAAAAAAGAATTTCTAACTAAAATAGGCTTGAGAAAATGAGGAAGATATTAGACAAGAATTTATTCTACATATTATTTGGATATGCTTTTACATATCTTATTTATACCTCCATAAAAGGAACGATTTTAAAATTAATGGATTCCGTTGCTTTTGCCGAAATTAGTTGGAAGGAAGTGCTATTTGATCAAGTAATAGCAAACATTTTCATTATGCCTCCTACTATAATTATAATTATACTAATTACAAGATTTCTGTTTAATAGGCATTATAATTGGAAAGCTGTTATTGTCATCCATTTTATATTTTCAATAATCTACATTCTCATTATCTACTTCTTGTCTTATGCTTATCAGATATTTACAGATCAGAGGAGTATTGAATCTATCAATACCAAGGATTTTATTGTGGATGTAGTTTCCAATTCAAATCTACATTTCCTAGGTTATATTGGCTTTGTTAGTATAATATACTGTTATTATTACATAAATGAGAATGTAAAGATAAAATTGCAAAAAACACAACTCTCGCAACAATTAACTAGTGTAAAGCTAGAAATGTTGAAAGCTCAATTGAATCCGCATTTCTTGTTCAACACCCTACACAGTATTTCGTCATTGGTAAAACAAGATCCAAACAAAGCTCAAAATATGCTTGTTTCGCTAGGAGACTTATTAAGAGAAATTATTTTTATTAATCACGAGGATAAAATTACATTGAACAAAGAAATAGATATCTTAAAAAAGTATATAGATATTATGCTTATCCGGTTTTCCGACCATTTATCTATTGATATAAATATTAGTGATGAAGTAGAAATGGCTTTGGTTCCAAGTTTGTTGACACAACCTATTATTGAAAACTCTTTAAAGTATGGCTATTCTTCAAACCATACGAATCTGCATATAAATATTAGTGTTATTAAAACGAATAAAAAACTAATTATTCGAATTGATAATAATGGCAAGGCTCTAGAAAAGAATCAAGAAATCGCCTTGGGTACTGGAATCAGAAATATTAAAGAACGCCTTGAAACCTTATATGGTTCAGATTACAGTTTTAGCTTCTCCTCATTAGATCACAATAAAGGGGTGGTAACCATAATTAAAATTCCATTTCAGGTATAGCTTTAGATATTTTTTTGTTTTATATCAATTCTTCAAAATATCCCATTTTATACCTTAAAAAGGGACATTATTCGGGATATCTAAAATCTTCTATGGATACTATTATTTCTGTTTTTTTTGTAAGAAAAATTGTACTATTTTCGCATCCTCCCTAATTAATATGAAGCATTTTATTATCATTAGCTCTAGATTATTTAAAAGCTAGTGTGTCTGGTATTTATACAATATTAAATACAGATAAAATAGTATTAATTATTATCTTCGTGCAGCTAAAATCCTACTTATGAAAAACCTATACATTCTCCTCATTACATTATTTGTATTTACTTATTGTAATGCTCAAATAGTAGATATTCCTGATGAAATTTTTAGAGAAATGTTAGTCAATTACCCTGTAGTTGACACAGATGGAGATGATATAGGGGATAGTGATGCAGATACTAATAATGACGGAGAAATACAGGTAAGTGAGGCTGAAGCAGTAGAATGGTTAGATGTTAGTAGCCCTTTTGATTTAGGATTAAGTTATATAAACTCATTAGTTGGAATAGAAAGTTTTATAAACCTAAAAAAGTTAGATTGTGAGATAAATGGATTGGAAAACTTAGATGTCACTCAACTATCTAGCCTTGAGTATTTAAATTGTAGAGGTAATGTATTAACAGATTTAAATGTAAGCCAAAATCCAAATTTAACTTTTTTATGGTGTACAAGTAATGAATTAACTGAATTAAATGTTACTCAAAATTCAAATCTTGACTTTTTAAAATGCTCAAGTAACCTATTAACAGAATTAGATATTAGTCAAAATCCAAATTTGAAATCTTTAGCTTTTGTAAGTAATCAAATTTCTACAATTGATATATCTCAAAATTTACTGTTGGAATTATTAATGATTGGAAATAACCAGATTTCAAATATTGATTTAACACAACATACTAATATTACTACTTTAACTTGTTATAGAAATGAGTTAACTGAATTGGATATATCTCAAAATTTAAATTTATTAGAGATTGATTTTTCTTGGAACCCTATTTCTAATATTGATTTTTCTCAAAATTTATTATTATTAAAAATTAGGGGAAGTGTAACTAACATCTCAACCTTAGATGTAACAAATAATCCTGAATTATATTATCTGGGGTTTGGTGGAACTAATATTACAACTTTAGATGTTAGTCAAAATTCAGAATTACTATTTTTATATGTTTCAAATAATTACCTTACACATATAGATTTATCTCAGAATATCAATTTAACCAATATCAAAGTAGACGATAATTTACTAACGAGTTTAAATTTACAAAATGGGAATAACTCCAATTTTTCAAGAATGACTTCTTTAAATAATCCCAGTTTATCTTGTATTCAAGTGGATGATGTAGCATATTCTAATGCCCAAGAATGTATAATTGAGCCAACAATAATAACAGGCTGGTGTATAGATGATTGGACAAGTTTTAGTGAAGATTGCCCAGAACCATTTGTATACATTCCAGATACTAATTTTTTAAATGCATTAGTAAATACTAATTGTGCAGATTTAGATGGTAATGGAACCATTGATTCAGATGCAGACATTAATGATGATGGGCAAATACAAATGAGTGAAGCTGAAGCCGTTTATGGATTATATGTCAGTAACAATGATATATCTTCATTGGAAGGTGTTCAGAACTTTATAAATTTAACAAGCTTAGATTGTAGTGTAAATCAATTAGCTAGTTTAAATATTAGTAATGGTAATAATATAAACATTACGAATTTCAATGCAGTTGAAAATACAGAGTTAAATTGTATTGAAGTAGATGATGTAGATTATGCAAATAATGCACCAAATTGGTTTAAGGATAATTGGGCAGCATATAGTGAAGAATGTATTTTAGGTCTAGAAGATAATACCCAAATTAGTTTTACAATATATCCCAACCCAACTCAAGATATATTGTTTATTGAAACTCAACAACCAATAGAATCTATAAAAACCTACAACTTACAAGGGCAGCAAATAAAAGAGGGTACCAGTAATAGTTTAGATGTTTCTCAACTTACTCATGGACTATACTTTGTGCAAATTGTTATAGATGAGCAAAGCCTTACTAAAAAATTTATCAAAGAATAAGAATAGATGAAAATATTTCAAAGCATAAAAAATAGAAGCTTTATTTCTAAAATTATTATAATGAATTCTAAGATTTTTACCTTTTATAGCCTAGTATTATTCCTTGTTTTAGGACTAAACTCCTGCAGTAGCGATAGCGATACTAATGAAGAACAAGAAACTGTTATTACTGTAGGCACATCAGACTTTGCAACTACGATTAATGAGAACCCTGTAAATGGAGAGGCAATAGGTACAGTAGAAGGAACGACTAACCAAGGAAGTGTTGCTTTCTCAATAGTAGAGCAAATACCTAATGGCGCTTTTGCTATTAATAGTAGTACAGGTGAATTAACGGTAACAGATATTGCCATTTTTAATTATGAAGTGAATACTTCTGTTTCAGGAATTGTTAAAGTTGTTAATGGTTCTGTATTTGAGAATGCAACTATAAATATTTCAATAGTTGATGTAGAGGAATCTGCAACCTGTGAGGGACCAATTTTTTTAACAACTCAAGAAGAGGTTAATGCATTTGGGGCTTTAGGTTGTACAACCATAAATGGGGATTTAATAATTGCTTCTGTTGATAATCCTTCCAATTCTATCATAGACCTTTCTCCAATAGCTGGAATTACGACCCTAAATGGCTGGTTAATGATTCATTGGAATATGACCTTAACTAGCATAGAAGCGCTTGGTAGCATAACGACACTAACAGGGGGGATAGAAGTTCTTTCCAACCCTATGTTAGAAAGTCTCCATGGTTTCGAGGGATTGACAACAGTAGATAGTTCAACATTTAGGATAGAGAAAAATAACTCTTTAACAAATTTAGAAGGGCTAAACAATTTAGAAGTGGTAAATGGACAGTTTTTTATTTTTGATAATAATTCATTAACAAGTTTAAATGGTCTTGAAAGTATACAGCAAATAAACTTTTTAAATATTGTTTCGAATGAAAATTTAGTAGAAATTGAAGCTTTACACCTAATAACAAATTTTTCAGCTGGATTGCGAATAGATAACAATCCTAGTTTAATTTCTATAGAAGGGTTAAGGAATGTAACACAATTAGCAGCACTTGAAATTGATAATAACTCTACTCTTTTAAACCTTTATGGATTACATAATTTAAATGCTATCGGTAATTTTCTAACAATATCTTTAAATGAATCCTTAAACGATATTTCGCAACTTAATTCTTTGACAGCTATTGGTGGTACCTTAGAAATACGAAGTAATTTATCACTCCAAAATCTGGAAGGGCTAAACAATCTCCAAAGTATTGGGAACAGTTTTAATATAATCTCCAATAACTCACTTTTAAATTTTGAAGGCATAAATAACCTTCAAAGTATTGGTGGTAATATTAGTATAAGACATAATAATTCCCTTTTGAATATTGATGCTTTAACAAATACACAAACTCTAGAAGGCACTTACTTACATATAGCTAATAATGAGAATTTATCTAATCTTAATGGTTTGGTTAATTTAAATATGAATAATTTATTTACAGATTTGAAGATATTAGATAATATTCAGTTATCAGATTTATGTGGTTTAACTAATTTAATAAATTCAAATATTGATTTAATTCAAATCGAAGAAAATTTATATAATCCAACAGAACAAGACATCATTGATGGTAATTGTAGCCAATAAAAAAATAATATGAAAATTAAAAACATTACACTTTATAGTCTAGCCTTATTGCTAGTAATAGGATTCAACTCCTGTAGTAGCGATAATGACTCAAATGAAGAACAAGAAATTGTTATTACAGTAAACACAAATGATTTTACAGCTACTATAAATGAAAATCCAGTAAATGGACAAGTAGTAGGTGCCGTAGAAGGGACCACCAATCAAGGAAGTGTTGTTTTTATAATTTCTGAACAAACTCCTGAGGGATCTTTTGAGATTGATGCCATAACAGGGGAGATAACTGTTAGTGATGTAAGTATGTTTAATTTTGAAGTCAACTCAATTATTACCGGTATTGTAAAGGTTTTAAATGGAGATGTTTCTAAAGATGCTTTAGTTACAATTACCCTTAATGATGTGGAAGAAGAAAATATTTATTATGGAGATATTGAACTAAAATCTCAGTTTGATGTTAATGAATTTGGTGCTAATAATTTTACCAATATATCGGGTAGTTTGCATATAAATTCATATTTCGGAAATGAAGAAACTATAATAACAGACCTAAGCCCATTAAATTCGATTAAAACTGTAGGAAATCATTTCACTGTTTTCGGTTATGATATCCTTAATTTTGATGGTATAAATATAGAGTCCGTAGGAGGAAATATATTTATTAATTATTGTACATCCTTGACAAATATTGATGGGCTATCCTCTATTACTTCAGTATTAGGTGGGCTAGAGTTAAGTTCTAATCCGTTAATTGTAAATGTTGATGGTTTAAATAATATTAACTCTTTAGGAGGAGATTTAATTTTTAGCTCAAACGATAACCTTTCTAATATAGAGGGATTAAATAATTTGCAACATGTTGGTGGAAAACTTGGGTTTTACGGTGTTGATGATCTTTCTAACTTAGAAGAGCTAAATAATTTACAATATGTTGGCGGAGATATGACATTTTACGGTAATGACTTTCTATTTAATTTTTGTGGTATAAGTTCTTTATTAATAAATAATGGATTGATTGGTGAATATAGAGCAGAAAATAATGCCTATAACCCTAGTCAACAAGACATCATAGACGGAAATTGCAGCCTTTAATAATAATTAAAATGAAAATAAAAAATCTTACACTTTTTAGTCTTCTAATATTTATAATCCTAGGTTTAAAATCTTGCAGTAGTGATAGCGATAATAATGAAGATCAAGAAACTGTCATTACCGTAAGCACCTCAGATTTTTCAATTGCTATAGATGAAAACCCAGAGAATGGAGAATTAATAGGTACTGTAGAAGGTACTACAAATCAGGGTGGAATTACATTTGTAATTATTGAACAAGAACCTGAAGGAGCTCTGTCAGTAGATGCAATTAGTGGTGAATTAACGGTTAATGACCCTAATTTATTTGATTATGAAACACAAGCAGAAATAACAGCTATTATTAAAGTAGCTAATGGTGCTGTATTTGAAAATTCAAATATTGTAATTACATTAAATAATGTAAATGAAGAAAATGTATTTATTGGAGATGTGTTTTTTTTAACCCAACAGGAAGTAGATAATTTTGGAGCGAATCATTATACTTCTATAACAGGATATTTGAGTATTGGCACTTTTAGTCCCACACCAAATACTTCTATTAATGATTTAAGCCCTTTAGCATCTTTAACTGCCATAGGAGGAAATTTAACAATATCTTCAAACGAAGCCTTAACAAATTTAGAGGGCTTAAATAATTTATCGGCAATAAGTGGAGGGATTAGAATTATTGACAATGAAAATTTAATATCTATAAACGTATTTAATAATGTAAATTCAATTTCAGGTGAATTATTTATTACAATGAATGATAATTTGTTGAATCTTGATGGGTTAAATAATATTACAACCATTGGAAATTCATTACTTATTCAAGATAATATGTCAATAATAAATATTAATGGGCTGAACAGCCTTACTACTATAGGTGAAAAAATATCAATCACCTATAATGACTTATTATTAAACATAGATGGATTGAGCAATGTTGAGTATGTTGGAGTTGGCCCAGGTGGTTCTATTCAAATTAACAATAACCTTAGCCTTGAAAGCATTAATGGATTGCAAAATATAACAGCAGTTAACGGAGGGGTAAGTATTGGAGGTAATTCTTCTTTAATTAATCTACATGGTGTTGAAAACATTACTTATATAGGTGGAATTTTAAGTATTTGGAATAATGCTTTAATTACTAGTATTAATGAATTAAATGGTATTTCTGCGATTGGGGATTCTTTTTATATTTCTGAAAATCCCGCTTTATTGAATTTTGATGGCTTACAAAATTTGACTTTTATTGAAAATGATTTAATTATTCAGCAAAACGAAGAGTTAACAAATCTTGATGGGTTAATTAACCTAAACACTGTGTCCTATTTAAAAGTGACCTTAAATGGTTCTTTAGTAGATTTCTGTGGGCTTAATAATTTAGTGATTAGTGAAAATATAAATACCTATCAAATTGGAGGAAATGCCTATAATCCAAGCCAACAAGACATTTTAGACGGGAATTGTAGCATATAAAAAAATATTTATGAAAATTAAAAACATTACACTTTATAGTCTAGCCTTATTGCTAGTAATAGGATTCAACTCCTGCAGTAGCGATAGCGACTCTAATGAAGAACAAGAAATTGTTATTACAGTAAACACAAATGATTTTACAGCTACTATAAATGAAAATCCAGTAAATGGACAAGTAGTAGGTGCCGTAGAGGGGACCACCAATCAAGGAAGTGTTGTTTTTACAATTTCGGAGCAAAATCCTGAGGGATCTTTTGAGATTGATGCAATAACAGGAGAGCTAAGCGTTAGTGATGTAAGTATGTTTAATTTTGAAATCAACCCAATTATTACCGGTATAGTAAAGGTTTTAAATGGAGATGTTTCTAAAGATGCTTTAGTTACAATTACCCTAAATGATGTTTTGGAATCTAATATTTTTGAAGGAGATGTGAATTTGTTAACTCAAGAAGATGTTAACACTTTTGGAGCTGAAAATTATACAGAAATAACAGGGGATTTAGTAATTGGTAACTATGATACTAATAGTGCTACAATTGTCGATTTAAGTCCATTACTATCCTTGCAATCGGTAAATAGTTTCTATATTTATAATGCAGAAGAATTAGTAAGTTTAGAGGGGCTAAATAATTTATCGTCTATTGAAATAATTCAATTAATGGGCAACACATCTTTAATAAGTATCGAAGCCCTAAGTGGACTATCATCAGTTGTTGCATTTATTTCTATTCAAAATAACTCTTTACAAAATCTATTAGGTTTGCATAATATTTCTGGGACTATAACAACCCTAAGCATAAGATACAATTATGCATTGGATAATGTGGATGCATTAAGTAATATTACATTGCTTACCGGTTCATTAACCATAGAATTTAATTCACAACTTACAAATTTAACTGGATTAAGTAACATCACATCCGTAGGATCTAGTCTTAGAATATTAGATAACCTATCTCTTCAAAACATTGATGGTTTAAGTGGTATAACTGAGGTAGGTTTAGGAAGTAACTCGGGATTATCTATAAGCGGTAATGATTTAATTCAAAACCTCGATGGGATTAGTAATCTAACTCAAATTGGTGGAGGAATAGGAATTCAAAATAACGCATCATTAACAAGTATTGATGGATTAAGTAATATTACAATCATTTCAGATTCCATAGGTATTTCATACAATAATGCCTTAACAAACCTTAATGGTTTACAAAACCTTACTTCTATTGAAGATTTTTTCTATTTACAAAATAACGATTCTCTAAATGACATAAGTGCATTAAATAATTTAAGTGAAGTATATGATTTTAGAATTTCCAACAATAGTTTACTTACGAATTTAGATGGTTTAGAGAATTTAAGTACCATTAATTATAGCTTATTTGTTTATAATAATTCTTTGCTTTCTAATTTTTGCAGTCTAGAAAATTTATTTGCAAACGGTAATCCTCCAAATATTTTCGAGACGACAGAGAATGCCTATAACCCTACTCATAATGATATGATAAATGGAGATTGTGGTAATTAATAATTAAATAAAAATTTAATAAATGATAAAAAAATATTTTATAAAAGCAAGTACGATGCTAAGTGTATTTTTAATAATACTAAGTTGCTCGTCTGATGATGATAGTTCAACACTACCAGTTGTAACGTCTAATTTCACTTCTAATTTTACGACAGTTTTTGAGACTGAAGAAATTAATTTTACGGATGAATCTTTAGGAGACCCAACAAGTTGGCAATGGACCTTTGAAGGAGGAAATCCATCCTCGTCAACAGATAAAAACCCGACAGTTCTTTATAACCAAAAAGGGATATATCAAGTTACTTTAATAGTGAATAATGGGGATTCTGAAGATGAAGAAATTAAATTTGATTTCATTACTGTTGAAGACGATTTACTTAGAGGCTTAGTAGGGAAATTTGATTTAGATGGAAACGGAGATGATTCTAGTTCTTATCAAAATAATGGTACTATAATCGGTAACGTACTACCTTCAGTAAATAGATTTGGAATGCAAAATTCTAGTATGTTATTTAATGATTGGCAAGGATATATTGATGCAGGTGATGCAACGGTATTAAACCTTACTTCTGAAATGTCAATCTCTGTTTGGATAAAACCAGACGGAAATCAATTCTCTTGGGATGCAATAGTTAACAAATGGCAAAATACTGGAGGCGGTAGTATTGGTTGGGGATATTATTTGGGTTTAAATCCCGATGGCCTCAATCTAAGATGGAATGTAACTAGCCAAACTATAGAAATGAATAGTGAAATTCCAACTCTTGAATGGACTCATATTGTAGTAACATTTGACCAAAATTACCTTAAGCTTTATATTAATGGGCAACTAGAAAATCAAGCTACAACCACAGGACCTTTGATTGAAACGAATGTTCCATTTAGAATTGGTTCACAAAGTGAATATGTTAATGGTACAGGAGGGTTTAATGGAGATATAGATGATGTTTATATTTATAACAGATCTCTTACAACGGTAGAAATTAATGAACTTTATAATAATTAGATAATACAATGAAACACTTTTTAATTTTATTTTTGTCATTTATAATTTTTTCTTGCAGTAGTGACGACTCAAGTGATGTTATTACCGAAACAATTGTTTCTGCTTCAGATTTTTCAATTACTATAGATGAAAATCCAGAAAATGGACAAGTATTAGGTACTATAATCGGAACCACAAATCAAGGAGGAATTACCTATGTTATTACGCAACAAGAACCTGAAGGAGCTTTATCTGTTGATCCAATTAGTGGTGAATTAACGGTTAATAACCCTAATTTTTTCGATTTTGAAACGAATCCAATTATAACAGGGATTGTAAAAGTTGCAAATGGCTCTGTGTTTGAAAATTCAAATATTATAATTACTATTAATGACCTTGAAGAAGCAAATGTATTTGAGGGTACTGTAGAGTTAATGACACAAGAAGAAGTTGAAAACTTTGGAGCCAATAATTATACACATATTTCAGGCAGATTACAAATTGGACTTTCAGTCTCTCCTAATACCTCCATTAATGATTTAAGTTCCTTAGAAAGTTTAACAACCATTGGGGAATCTTTATATATTTCATCCAATAATACACTAACCACACTTAATGGATTGCAAAACATTGAATCTATTGGTGGATATTTACGTATTCTGCACAACGAAGTACTAACTACTATAGATGTATTCTCTAATGTGCAACATATTAATTTAGATTTAACGATTTATGATAACATTTTACTTAGCAGCCTTGCTGGTTTAGAGAATATAATAGATGTAAATTATAT
The DNA here is from genome assembly GCA_913063255.1 of uncultured Flavobacteriales bacterium. Taxonomy (GTDB): domain Bacteria; phylum Bacteroidota; class Bacteroidia; order Flavobacteriales; family Flavobacteriaceae; genus Marifrigoribacter. The sequence continues at coordinate 66,254 of CAJXYJ010000002.1, forward strand.
GTCGATTAATGGTAATAACTCTTTATTAAATCTGGAAGGTCTTAATAGTATTACCAATATTAATGAAGGTATTGATATAGGTGGAAATAGTTCTTTGTTAAATTTAAACGGCTTAAGTAATTTGGGTCCAGTAACTAAGTCAATTAGTTTATATAATAATGTATCATTGACCAATATCAACGCGCTTAGTAGTATTACTGCAATTGAAGGATATTTAGCCATAAATAAAAACCCTAATTTAAATAATTTAAATGGTTTAAATAACCTTACTACAATAAGTGAAACATTAGGAATAGGCGAAAATGATTTAATTACAAATCTTGATCCATTAAATAATTTGAGTATAGTAAACGGTCGAATTGGAATTGATTTCAATAATTCGCTTGCCAACATAGATGGATTAAATAATATTACATCTTCTGTAGAATCTATTGTTATATCTCGAAATCCTGTATTAACCACTATAAGTGGTTTAAATAATATTAATACGGTTACTTATGAATTGTCTATTTGGAATAATGATATTTTAACGAATCTTAATGGTTTAAATTCTATCACCTCAGTTGGTTCTCTTATAAAAATTAGGTCTAACAGTTCATTAAATAATGTGGATGGTTTAAATAACATTTTATATTTGGGTGGAAAATTAGAGATTAGATCTAATAGCATCCTAAGTAATTTATGTGGTATAAGTCCATTATTAGTAAATAATGGATTGATGGGTGATTATATTGTACAAAGTAATGCCTATAATCCAAGCCAACAAGACATTTTAGACGGAAACTGTAGCATATAAAAGAATAAAATGAAAATCAATAACCAGATACTTTATAGCCTTGTATTACTTCTAGTTTTAGGATTAAATTCCTGTAGTAGTGATAGTGACTCTAATGAAGATCAAGAAATCGTAATAACAGTAAGCACCTCAGATTTTACAACAAATATCAATGAAAACCCAGCAAATGGACAAGTAATTGGATCTGTAGAAGGAACGGCCACTCAAGTTAATGTTACTTTTTCTATTACCGAACAAGAACCCAGTGGTGCTTTTGTTATTGATAGTAGTACTGGTGAATTAACCGTGGCTGATGAATCCTTGTTTAATTATGAAGCACATATAATAATAACAGGTATAGTTAAAGTAGCGAATGGTTCTGTATTCGAGAATTCAATTATCACGATTAATATCAATGATATTGAAGAAATAAATATTTGTGAAGGAGATGTAATATTATTAACTCAAGAAGATGTAGATGCTTTTGGAGCAAACAATTGTACCGAAATTACTGGGTTTTTGTTAATTGGAGAATACGGGGTTACCAATACCTCTATAGTTGACCTTAGTCCTTTATCTTCATTACAAAAAATAGGAAGCTTTTTGCGAATTAGAAGTATTCAAGGCTTAACTAACTTACAGGGGCTTCATAATTTAAATTCTGTAGCAACCATTGAATTATATGGTAATTCTAATTTAACCACCATAGAAGTTTTTAGTGGAATTTCGGAAATTAGTACTTTTGAAATCTCATTAAGTTCCTCACTAACAAGTCTTTCTGGTTTGCATAATCTTACTGGCACTATTAATAGCTTTTCGTTAACTGCTAATGAATCCTTAATTAATCTCGATGCACTTTCAAATATTTCATCAGTAGTATCTATTTCAATACAGGGTAATTCATCCTTACAAAATATAGACGGTTTAATTAATGTATCTAGTGTTAATTATTTATCACTTAAAAATAATAGCAGTATTATTAATATTAATGGTTTATCTAATTTAACTGAGGCGTCTTTTATAGAAATAGATAATATTAATTTAATCGAAAATATTGATGGTCTTAATAACCTAGTTACTATACGTGAATTAAAAATAAATAATAACCAAAATCTAACAAATATAGAGGGCTTATCTGGGATAAATTCTATAATAGAATATGACGTTTCAATTAGCAATAATAACTCCCTTATCAACCTTAATGGTTTAAATAATATTACAGAAATAATGCTTTATTTGAGAGTTATAGGTAATGATTCACTTACAGATTTAAGCGCGTTAAGTAATTTGAATACTATTGGAGGGGATTTAATGATTCATGATAATAATCTTATTTTAAATCTAGAAGGATTAAATAATATTAACTCGGTTGGGGGATTTTTAATAGTAGAGGCTAATGATTTGTTAAACAATTTATGTGGTATAGAAAACTTAATAATTGAAGGAGGATTAAGCGGAGATTATACTGTAGAAGACAATGCATATAATCCAACTTATCAAGATATCGAAGATGGGAATTGTAGCCAATAAAAAAAGCTACTAAATATTTAGTAGCTTTTTTTATTGGTTTGAGAATTTAAATTTTATCACTGAGCGATAACTTGACCTCTAAAGGAAAACAATATATATAGAACATCTTTTTTTGATTCTTCGTCTATATTATGTTTGTCCAATACCATCATGATATCAGAAATTGCTTCCACAAATTCAATCCCACTAATATCTAGTCCCTTGTGTGCAGTAGGCATATCTCTACCACTATAGGCTACACTGCCGCCTGTTCCAGCTCCAAAAAAATCTTTTACATGTTGTTTAAAAACACTCATTTGTTCTGGGTTATTTTCCAAATGAGCAAAACGATCTTTAACAATAGGGTTTGCTAAATGAGCAGCAACAATATCTTCCACTATTGCAGAAATTCCATCTTCTCCTCCTAAACGACTATTTAGGCTTTCTTCTTTTATAGGTTCACTTTTTACTTCGGTTTCTAAAGAAACTTCTGGAACCTTTTCTGCAGTTTCTTTTTTAGCTTCATCACAACTAATAATTGCAATGGATACTATAAATAATAGGATCAAAAATTTTGTTGATTTCATATGAATTAGTTTTAGTTAAACATTTATTAGTTAACCAAATATAAGATATTTTGTGCTTACAAAGCGGCTTTTGCAAATTTAACTATTTTGTAATCAGGTTCATATGTTTTTTAATAGAGTTGCTCCTAAATATTAAAATTTTCTTTACGACAAAAAGAGCCTTTATGAAGGATGTGTTTTTCTGAAATAATTATAAAGTATTAAAGCTATATAGAAATGGTAGGATGTTAATTTGTTGTAACTTTACACCCTCTAATCCTCATTCATAAATTTTATAGAAAATGATTGAGAATTGAAATATAATAGCCAAAAAACGTAAATAAAATCTAATAAATTACGTTAAATCTATTCTTACTATGACACAATCCGAATATTTAGAAAAACACGTATTTACAGATTTAAAAAATTTGAATGATGGATTCGAAGACGCATCCACTTATTTTTTTTCTGAAACAGAATTCGAAACCGTGCTTCAACGAACGGAGCATTTAGGAATTGGCTTGTATAAAATTAACCCTTATTTTGAAGGTAAAGAATACCAAGGGACTACTCATGAAGATCATAAAAAGAAAGCAACAGATCCTAGATGGTATAAAAAAGCTTTTTTAACCCTAAAGATGGGTCAAGAAGGGCTTATCTATTCTGCAACCTATAAAGTTTCAAAAAGACTATTAGCACGATAACTTTTAAGTTAAGAGTATTATTCTAGTTTTTTATTAGATCGAACAATTATAATAAATTTTATAATAAAAATTACTTTAAGAGTTAAGCCAAAAACAATCAAATAGATTGGCTCTATAAAATTTTGATTGATATTTTTAAGATATAAGCCCGTAAAAAAAAGTATTAATCCAGCAACTAAAAAAAGAAGTTCTTTTCCTGGTTGATATTCGCCACTTTTAAATTTAGCAATAATATAGATAGCCTTTAAAGTAACACCAGTTATTATTAAAATTAATCCAAGTATTTCCAAAAGGATTAATTTTTTTAGTAGTATTCCAGCGACTAATAGAATAATTCCAAGAAGTAATATTTTTTTTGTTTTAAATGTCTTCATTTAATAACAAAATTAAGTTATTTAAGAGTGTGGAGTGCCATAATTAGGAATAGATTTATGTATTTAATCTGTGATTAGTTTTTCAATATGCGTTGCACTGAACTTGCCTGCACTGAGCTTGTCGAAATGTCGAAGTGGAAAGCCTTTTTTGATAATTCCTTAATTCTTGTTCCCATAACAAACTTAAGGTTTTATTGTAACCATTTTTTCGATCTACCGTCTTATTCTAAAGGAGTAACGAATAAAAATTTTAATATGAAGAAAATAATAATCGTATTGGTTTTGGGGATTCTAATATTTCTAATGGGAAATACACATCACATATTGCCGGCTACAATGGATGATTGTCAAACAGATAGGACACATATTGGACATTTAAATGAATTGGGAATGTATCATTGTATTGGGCATACAGAATATGAAGTAAATCCAGGAAAAAGGGGTTTGCTCCACATTAAAAAATGGGGTCATATACATCCTTGGATGACTTTAGAATGGCATCTAGAAAAAGGCTTTAGCAAGGAACATGCACTCGAATTAATATCCCTTTCTAAGCAGTAGTTTGTTTATAAAGTAGTTAATGGTTTATGAATTTCTGTTCTTTTTCTGAAATTTAGCTTTTTTATATACTAATAATTCAAGTATCTTTAATTTTTGGATTAGTATAATTTATATATGAAATATTTCTTTCTTTTTATTTTGTTCTTATATGGCTTAAACTCTTTTGGTCAAGAAGATACTCGACAGCTTATATTAAATGGAATAGACGCTATGTATGAAATGGACTATGAAACATCTTTAGAATTACTTACAAAAGCAAAAACACAGGCTGAAGTAAACAATAATGCAGAAAATTTATTTTTAGCTATTAATAATATTGGTGCCAATTATTTTTCCATGTTGGATTATGGAGAAGCCTTAGATAATTATCTAGAAGCCTATACAATAGCGATAAAAAGCTTAGAGCCATCTCACGAGATGATTATCTTAAATAATATTGCCCTTTTATATTCAAAAGATAATAAGTATGAAAAAGCCGTAGAATACTTTAGTGAAGCATATAATTTGGCTTTAAAAAACAATAAACCTATAAGTCGAGGAATTTATGCTGTTAATCTAGGGGATGTTTATAATAAGCAGGGTAACTTAAAATCTGCTGAAAAGTATTTATTGGAAGCTATTGAATTAGTAAAAGAGGATGATAGATTATTAATTGATGCCCAACTCTCCTTAGCAAATAATTATTATTTAAAAAGGGATTTTACGGAGGCTAAAAAGCTGTTATTTAAGCTGAATGAACAACTTAATGATAAAGAGTTTATAGGACAAAAAATAGAAGTCCAACTTATATTATCGAAAATATTTCTAAAAGAAAAAGATAATTTAAAAGCAACAGAATATGCATTCAATGCATTAAATGAAGAGGTGAATATTGAAAATAAGATTGAAATATACAAACAGTTATCTTCTATATATTCCAATAGTAAGCTGTTTGAAAAAGCATTAAGTACTAAAGATTCTTTATTAAAATTTCAAAACGAACTACATCAAATAAAAAATGGGAGACTTTACGAAACGAACAAAGTAAAATTTGAAATTCAGAATTATCAAAAAGAATTAAAAGCCCAGCAAGAAAAAATTAAAACACAACAAAAAACATTTTATACAGTATTATTGAGCTCTTTTATTATAATCCTATTAATAGGCTGGGCTCTTCGCAACAGTTATATAACCATTAAGCAACGAAAGGATTTACATAAAAGAAGTAAAGAAATTATGAGTCTGGAATTAGAAAAGGAAAGAACAGAAAATCTACTTTTAGAAAAACAGTTAAAAGAAAAAGAGACCCAATTATTGTTAGAGCAAGAACAATTAAAAAATGAAATTGAATCTAAAAACAGAAAACTTTCTGCCAAGGCATTATTTTTAACAGACAGGAATAAGTTAGTAAAGACGATAATTAGAGATTTAGAAACTTCAGATAATGTAAAAGGAGAACAGGTTTTAAATGACCATATCAGAAATTTAAAAGGTTTTTTACGAACCGATACAGAATGGGAAAGTTTTGTTAGACATTTTGAAGAAGTAAATCAAGGTTTTTTGAATAATTTAAAACAAAAACATTCCACTTTAAATGCTAACGATATTCGGTTTATATCTTACTTATATATGAACTTATCTTTAAAAGAAATTTCTTCAATTCTAAGCATTACTCCTGAGGCATGTAGAAAAAGAAAAGAGCGAGTTTCGAAAAAACTAGAGCTTAAGGAAAGCAACCAATTATACAATTACCTGTCTAGAATTTAACATAGTATCACGTTATTTAGCGAACATGTCACGTTATTTCCGCTATTATATTTGATAAGCACATACTTTTTTAGGGACATTTGCAAAAACCTAAAAAAAAAGTTGTGATGAAGAAAGTTGTAAAGTCAGTTTTAAGTGTAGCCTTGTTTCTTTGCTGCATCTTAAATTTAAATGCCCAAATTAATTTTGAAGGTTCTAATGATTACGGAAGAACATATGATATAACCTATGATTTAAATGTAGAAGGTACTATTTATGCGGTAACTCTTGGGAATCATTTAATGGAATCTCAAAATGAAGGTGAAGATTGGGAGGTAATTTATACTTTCCCTTCAAATGGACCTTCTTTAAGAGAACTTAGGCTTATAGGAGATGCTACCTTAAGCTTTTATGTTCAAAATTCTTTTAATCCCTCAAACAATACGATTTATCTTTTCGATATTGATACTCGTGAAATAATTAAACAATATACACCTCCTGTTTCTACAGGAGCAACACAAGAATGGGTAAATGCTTACAGTATTTATGAAAATGATACCGATGTAGTTTTATTTAATCAAGATTATAAAATTGGAACAGCGGTTTATTCTAAAGTGTATTATACCTCAAATGGAGGAAATTCTTGGGTTGAAGTTTATGATCATTTGGATTATGATTCTATATTTCCAAATAATGTTGCAATAAGTCCAACAGATCCTTTAAAGCTATTTATTGCAAGAGGAGTTGGTCCTAACTCAACTGAAGGAGGATTATTTGTTTCTGAGGATGCTGGAACTACTTGGGTTGAAAAAGAAGCAGGCCAAGTATTTAGATCAATAGCATTTAATCCTGAAAACCCAGATCACATGTTTATGGGAACAGGAAGTGGTTATACTACAACTGTAGAAAATTTATATCAATCTTTAGACGGAGGAGATACTTGGCAAATAGTGCCAATTACCTGGGATGATTATTTCTTAGATTCTATTAATTATATTGCTTTTAATCCAAATGATGTAGATAATGTTATTGTATTAGAAGGGAATGAAATTGCTATCACTACAGATGGTGGGAGTACTTGGTATAACTATATTTATGGAGAAGATCCTGGATCTTACTATTATGGGTTACATGCGTCATTTAATCCTTTTCAAGCAGGAGAACTTTATATAGACACCGATTTTTATCCTGTAAAATCAACAGATGGAGGAGTAACTGTAAGTCAATTTGGTAATCCATTTTTTCATTCTACAAAAGTAGGAGTGTCTGTTGTGGGTGACCAACATTTATATTATGGAGTTCAAAGAGGTTTAGTTCATAAAAACCAAACGACCTTAGAAGAATCAGCATTTTATGTAGAACCAATTAATTATGTGTTTGCTTATAAGGCTCCAGTTTTTACTATAGACCGGAATATTGAAGGTAGAATTTATGTGTTTACCGACAGTTTTATAAATGGACAAGATTTACGAGTGAGTAATATACACGGTCAAAGCGCACAAAGTATTTTTCATACAGAATTTAATACTTTCTTTCATATAGTAACAGATCCTAACAATAATAATAAAGTTTGGACATCCTTTGAATATTCAGGGACATTAAAGATAGATTTTACAGACATAAATAATCCGGTTTCAGAACAGGTATCCATGCCTACTAATAATTATCATTTATCTTCATTTATAGATCCTTCAGATTCTAATAATGTATTGGTAGGTTTAGGAGGTGAAGTTTACCAAACATTAGATGGAGGAACTTCTTGGACAAATGTCAGCACAGGATTATCACTCAATACACAATCTGGGAGAATTTATGAGATTAAACAGAATCCATATAATAGCAGTGAATACCTATTAGCTACAAACCAAGGAATTTATCAAACGGTTGACGGTGCTCAAAACTGGACACAAGTTTATTTTGGATCTAATGTTCGTAAAGTTGAATATTCAACTGTTTCTGAAGGTCAAATAGCTGCTGCAGTAACCTCTTCAGAAACCTCACAAGCACAAGTTATATTTTCAGTTGAAAATGGAGTTGAATGGACTGAAGTACCATTTGAATCTATTGAACACTCAGGTTCTTCTAGTATGGATTTTATATTTCAGGAAAATAGTATTACAGCTTATATTTCTTCTTATGACTTAGGAGTTATTAGTTATGAAATTGACACTACAATTTTAGCTAATCCAAATCATGAAGGGAATGAAAATATGCTTATTGTATTTCCTAACCCTGTGGTGTCTAATTTAAATGTGGTATTAAAAAACGGGACCACAGCTAATAACATTACCGTTTACACTTATACTGGTAAAAAAGTTCTCGAGGTATCTCAACAAAATAATATAAACATTTCAAATTTAAGTAGGGGAGTTTATTTTGTAAGAGTTATAAATAATGAGGGAGCTTTATTTATTAAAAAAATAATCAAAGAATAATTAACACCTTTAAAAGGTATTTAAAATCAATTAAATCATGAAAAAAATTACATTTATTTTAATTTTCCTTGTTTGTGCTATAGGATTTAGCCAGCAAAGATTTAACCCTCAAGGAGGAGATATGAATATGGCTGCTTGTGAGGAGACAAGCCCTACTAATGGTTTTGAAGATGGGTATCCAGTTAATGCTGGATCTACTTGGTTTGTTGCCAACGATGTAAATGTTGCCGATGGAGAAAATTTTACATTAAATCAAGCTACCTTTACCTTTGCACATGAACCAGGAACAACAATTGAAGAGGTAAGCGTGCTTTATTATGAAGATCTACCAGATGGAATAGGAGCACAAATTGGAGAAGAACTGAGTATTATACCAACTTCTCAGACGGTAATAGGAAACCCTTTTGGTCTTGATTTAAGTGAAGTTGTCATAGATGTTACACCATTTATGTTTTCAGGTCAAGAAGGTGCTACTACGCGATATTGGATTGGAACGAAAGCAGAAAGTTCTAGTGGAGGATCTGTGTATTTCGAAACAACCTTTGCTGGAATGGTAGGATTAGGAGTTTGTGTAAATCAATCAGGTAATTGGACTTCACCTTATGAAGTGACTGACGGTTCTTATACTTGGACAGGAGACTGTACACCAATAGGTGGTGGTGAACCTACTTGTGGAGAGGAAAGCCCATCTATAGGCTTTGAAGATGGATACCCAATTAATGCAGCATCCAGCTTTTTTGCTGCTAACGATGTAAATGTTGCAGCTGATGAAGATTTTACACTAAATCAAATTACACTAACCTTAGCTCACACTGCAGGTACAACTATTGATGAGGTAAGCGTGCTTTATTATGAAGATTTACCTGATGGAGTAGGTACACAAATTGGAGAACAATTGAGTATAACTCCAACTTCTCAAACGGTAATAGGAAACCCTTTTGGTTTTGATTTAAGTGAAGTTGTTATAGATGTTACCCCATTTATGTTTTCAGGTCAAGAAGGTGTTGCTACAAGATATTGGATAGGAACAAAAGCAGAAAGCTCTAATGGAGGAGAAGTGTATCTTGAATTAGTTTGGGATGCAGTAGGATTAGGAGTTTGTATTAATCAATCAGGTCCTTGGACTGATCCTTTTTCTCAGGATGGCGCTTACACTTGGACTGGAGATTGTACACCAATTGGTGGTGGAAATGAATGTACTGTGTCTGAAGATTTTGATGCAGGATTACCAGCAGGTTGGTCTACTGTAGTAAATACTGGTACTTGCGATTGGTCTAATGGAGCAACGATGCCATCAGGCCCTTCATTTGACACACCAGCAATGTATTTTGATGATGATGCCTGTGGTAGTGGTGCAGACCCAAGTAATGTAACCTTAATGTCTGATATTTATAATACTACTGGAGCTACTACAGCTACCTTAAGTTTTGATGCTGCATTCTGGCAAGTTGGTTCTGGAGAAACTTTTTTAGTGGAAGTTTATGATGGAACTAATTGGCAAGAAGTTGCGTTTTATTTCCAAAATGTAGACCCAATTGTTACAGAAAATTTAGATGTAACTTTCTATGCTCAAAATGCTAATGCAGATTTCCAAGTACGTTGGACCTATGATGATGCAGGTGATTGGGGATGGCATGCAGGTGTTGATAATTTCTGTTTAACTCACGATGGAGGTGGATCAACTGGTCCAGAGAATGATCTTTGTGCTGATGCTATTGCTATTTCTTGTGGAGATGCTATTACAGGAGATACTACAGGTGCAACAAATACTGATGCTGAACCAAGTTGTGTAACTGCATTAGATCAGGGACCAGGACTATGGTACAATTTAACAATTCCTAATGATGGTGATTATGATGTAACTATTGACACTTTTGGATCTGCTTTTGACACTAAATTAGGAGTATTCTCAGGAGATTGTGGTGCTTTAGTTTGTGTTACTGGTAATGATGATACGGGTGGTCTTCAATCTGAAGTTATGTTTGTAGGTGCTGCAGGAGAATCTTTCTATGTTTATATCACTGGATATTCTACTAATGCAGGAGAATTTAACTTAAACGTTGCTTGTGATGCAATTGGAGGTGAATGTACTGTTTCTGAAGATTTTAATGCTGGGTTACCAGCAGGATGGTCAACAGTAGTTAATACAGGAGATTGTGATTGGGAAAATGGAAATATGCCTTCAGGGGAACAATTTCCAACAAACGCTATGGTTTATAATGATGATGCTTGTGGTGATGGATCAGGTGCTAGTAATGTTACTTTAATATCTGATGTTTATAATGCTAATGGTGCGACTTCAGTGATGCTAGGATACGATGCTGCTTTCCAAGAAGACAATGCAGGAGAAACTTTTGCTGTTGAAGTATATGACGGTGCTGCTTGGCAACAAGTTGCATTGTATGATTCAAGTATGCCAATTGTATCAGAATCTCTAGACTTGACTGCTTATGCAAATGCAAATTTCCAAGTGCGTTGGACTTATGATGATAATGGTGCCTGGGGATGGGGTGCAGGAGTAGATAATTTCTGTTTAACTCACGATGGAGGTGGATCAACTGGTCCAGCTAATGATATTTGTACGGATGCAATTGCTGTTTCTTGTGGAGAAACGGTAACTGGAGACACTTCAGAAGCTACAGATACTGCAGAAAATGGAGCTCCAGATTTATGGTATTCATTTACAGGTACTGGAGAAGCAGAGATGGTAACAATATCTCTTTGTGATGGTGGAACGGATTATGACTCTATGATTGGAGTATACGATGCTTGTTTTGGTACCTTAATTGCACAAAATGATGACTTCTGCGGAACACAATCTGAATTGGAATTTGAATCTGATGGAACTACAGAATATATTATTTTGGTTGAAGGATGGGGAACTAGTGAAGGTAATTTTAGCTTAGCGGTTACTTGTGCTCCTATTTTAGGAACTAATGATAACATAATTGAAGGATTGAGCTATTATCCAAATCCAACAAGTGATGTGATTAATTTAAATGCTCAAGATAACATTGAGAAAGTAATCCTATTTAATATCTTAGGTCAAAAAGTAATTGATCAAAATATTAATGCCATTAGTACTCAAATAAATGTTGCAGATTTATCAACTGGAACCTATATAATGAATGTTACCGTTGATGGGAAAACAGGAACTTATAAAGTTGTTAAAGAGTAATATAATAGTTTATAGTTAATGAATTAACCCTTCCCAATAGTACATGGGAGGGGTTATTTTTCAACTAGCAATAAATATTGTAACTTTACTATAAAATCACATTTAGCTCCCCAACTAAATCATTATCAATTCTTTAAATAAAAATATTATGAAACAAAAATCAATTAATTCAAGCAGAAAAATACATCCCCTCTTTGGGATGGTATTTTTAGCGTTAATGTCTTTTTTTACCAGTCATGCACAAACTTGGGAGTATAAAGATTCAGGGACAACTTTTATACTTTTAGATCTTTCAATTCCACCAGGACAAAGTGAGGTTGCCTATGCTGCAGGATCTCTTTATACTGTGGGCTCTGAAGGGGTTATTATAAAAACAATCGATGGTGGGGAAACCTGGGAAACTATTTATCCAGTAACAGGAACTGTTCCCTCATTTACGAAAATTGAATTTGTAACTCCATTAAAGGGGTTTGTTGTAGGTTGGGGTAATACTTTTCTTGTTACTGAAGATGGAGGAGCAACTTGGCAAGATGTAGCTGCAGGAACTAATGTGTACCATTATACTACTTTAAATTTCTATAATGAAGATATCGGGTTTGCTGTTGCCTTAAATAATAGTACAGGTGCAGATTCGTATCGTACAAATGATGGTGGAACCACATGGGTTGAGGAAACAGAAACTTCTGAAATGGCTGAATTTGCTGCAGCCTATGCAGATGAAACTACTTTGTTTACTGTTGGAAAAGAACAGAGAGTTAGTAAATCTGTAGATGGTGGTGAAAGTTGGACTTTAATTAGTGAAGGAGCTAATGCTATGTATAACTTCAGAGTATTTTTCAGAGATGTTGATAATGGAATTGTAACTTCAGAAGATGGGGCTATATTAACAACCCATAATAGTGGAGATTCCTGGGATACTTTTAGTACAGGATATCATAATTTTTACGCACTAAATTATAAAGGGAATGATGTTTTTGCAGGAGGTACAGATCAAGATGTATTTTATTCTCCAGATAATGGGAGTACTTGGGAAATGATTTATGATGGACCTCCTACTTCTACCTTTTACCAGATTGAGTTTTTTGCAGATAATTCCGCTTTAATTTGTGGTTCAGGGGGAATTATATTAAAAGCTACTGATATACTTGGTGAAATTACAGCCCCAGAAAATGATCTTTGTGAAAATGCAATTGCTGTTGAATGTGGAGATACTATAGTTGGTGAAACTTTAACAGCAACTGATTCAGGAGAAAACCCAGCTCCAGATGTATGGTATTCATTTACAGGGGGTGAAGGGACAGTTACTTTATCACTTTGTGATGGAGGGACAGATTATGATTCTTACCTAAGAGTCTTTGATGCTTGTGGTGGAAATGTAGTTGCGGTTAATGATGATTATTGTGGACCTCAATCTTTCTTGTCTTTTATCTCAGATGGATCTTCTACATATATTATTATGGTGGAAGGGTTTGGTTCAAATTCAGGTAATTTTAGTCTGGATGTATCTTGTTTATTAGGAGATAATGATATTACGATTGAAGGATTTAGTTATTTTCCAAATCCAACAACAAATGTTATTAATATAAGTGCTCAAGAGAATATAGAAAAGGTATCTATTTTCAATATTTTGGGTCAAAAAGTTGTGGATCAAAATATCAATGCGACTAGCTCTCAATTAGATGTTGCTCATCTAACTTCTGGAACATACTTTATGGAAGTTTCTGTAGATGGAAAAACGGCAACTTATAAAGTAATTAAAGAGTAGTAAAATAATTATAGTTAATGATTTTAGCCCTTCTCAATTATTGTTATTGGGTGGGGCTATTTAATATTTAGCAAATAAAATATTAAATTTACATTAACTCACCAACTAAGCTATTATCAGCAATTTAAATAAATTAACATGAAACAAGAAACATTTAATTCAATCAGAAAAATACATCTTATTGTTGGGATGGTATTTTTAGCGCTTATGTCTTTTTTTACAAGTCAAGCAAAGACTTGTTACTATAAAGATTCTGGGACAACTTTTACTCTTTTAGACTCTTCAATTCTTCTAGGACAAAGTGATGTAGCTTATGAAACAGAATCACTTTATACAGTAAATTCTGAAGAAATAAATTTAAAAGCTGGAGATATCCTGTCTACTAGTCCAGTTAACGACGAATGCGTAAATGCAACTGCTTTAGATTGTGGTGAAACTGTAACTGGTGATACAAGTACGGGTACAGATTCTGGCGGAAATCCTACTCCAGATCTATGGTATTCATATACAGGTTCAGGGGATCAAGAATCTGTAACAATATCACTTTGTGATGGTGGGACTGATTATGATTCTTACCTAAGATTATTTGATGCTTGTGGAGGAACAGAAATTGTTACTAATGATAACTTTTGTGGAATTTGGTCTGAAATATCATTTACATCTGATGGAATTTCAACCTATCATATTATGGTAGATGGATGGGGTACTACAAGTTCAGGTAATTTTAGTTTAGCTGTAACTTGTGAGCCTATTGGTGGTGGAGATTGTACAGAAGTTGAATATTTTGAAGATGGTTTACCAACAGGATGGTCTACAGTAATTAATACAGGTAATTGTGATTGGGAAAATAAATCGTATTTACCTACAGGGGATCAATTCTCAACACTTGCAATGGTATTTGATGACGATTTTTGTTATGTTGATGCACCTGCTAGTAATGTTACTTTATTGTCTGATGTTTATAATACTAACGGAGCTACTTCTGTTTTGTTAAGTTATGATATTGCTTTCCAAGTATCAGGAACAGTACAAACTGCTACTGTTGAAGTTTATGATGGTACTGCTTGGCAACAAATTGCATTTTACGATGAAGATTTAGATCCAGATATTCAAACTGAAAGTATGGATATTACTGTTTACTCCAATGCTGATTTACAAGTACGTTGGACGTACGATGATAATAATGAATGGGCATGGCACTTAGGTATTGATAACTTTTGTTTAACCCATGACGGTGTATTAGGTATAAGCGACAATGAAATTGAAGGATTTAGTTATTTTCCAAACCCCACAACTAATGGGATAAACTTAAGCGCTAGAGAGAATATAGAAAAGGTTTCTATTTACAATATTTTAGGTCAAAAAGTTGTAAATCAAAACAGCAATACAACTAGTATTCAAGTTGATGTTGATCATCTAACTACTGGAACATACTTTATGGAAGTTTCTGCAACAGGAAAAACAGCAACATATAAAATAATTAAAGAGTAGAATATAATTATAGTTAATGATTTTATCCCTTCCTGATAACTATCGGGAAGGGTTATTTTTTTATTCAAAGAATTATAGTATTTCTTATATAAAATCTCGTTTTTAGATGTAATTCTTTCTTATTTTGGAAGAAAAATTGAAACTTCTATGGCAATTTATAAAATTAAGAATAAATTTCTAGCAATAAAAAAGCCCAATAAGTTTTAAACTTAATGGGCTTTTTTAATTTAAATCGCTGAATTTATTTTACAATAATCTTTGCTGTTTTATAAGTTCTAGAATTACGATCTCCAATTTTTATAAAATATACTCCTGTATCAGCATAAGACATATCTAAATGATAACGATAACTATTCCCTTCTTTTTCTAAGTTGTTAAAAGCAAGAGTCTGCCCTAATACATTAGAAATTGCAATCGAAGCTACACCATCAAACTCTGTTATTAAAGAAATATCAAATTGTTTATTAGGTAAGGTAAGCACGACTAATTCTGCAGCAACAATGGATTGGTCTTCTATTCCTAATTCACCAATTTGCACAGAATAATCTTCGGTTTCACCAAAATTAGTCACCTCACAGGCATCTTCCGGAACAGGTGCATTCCAATTTATCTTAGCACGTAACCTATGTAAACCATTGGGTACTCCAGTAGGGATTACCAAATCTAAGGTCTCTGTAAAGACACCTGTTGATTCTCCTTCGGCTAGCACATAATTTTCGATAAATAGTTCATTAGGGGTAAAAAGCCCATCATCAGTAAAATCGATCCAAACATTTAAATGTTGATCTCCATAATTTGTAGTGATGGTTAGATCGTATGTCATGTCTTCATCCAAGTTGGCAATAAGATTAGTGAAATCTCCATAGCCTTCACATCCAGATTCATTATCAATTTCTTGTAATGAAAATAATCTAAACCCATCTCCTTCAGAACAATTAAGGTATGGAGAACAATATAGAGTCGCATTACTAACAACTTTTGAAACACTATTGTTATCGGGGTTTGAATCTCCTGATAAATTTGTAGCAGCTGTAATAATATAAGTATCTGATCCTGAAAGATCAGCCTGAGTCACAAAAGAATATTCCACAATAGAGCCTCCAGAAATGGTACCACTATAGGTTTCAATAACAGGAGCTCCTCCATTAATATTATATTGTACTTCTGGATTTGTGATATCATTAATTCCAAAATTTCTAATAAAAATAGTTACTTCTTCAGAACTAGTAAAAGGTCCATTTACTGGAGATAAGATTGTAGTTGCTCCTATGTCATCTGTTATGGTATTAGGTGATATGACAAATTTTCCGACTACACCAGTTCTTTCACTTTTCATATATTCATTAATAAACCAAAATGTAGAATCGTCTGACGGATCCAAATCAATCTTACTATAATCACCATATCGGGAATTTGGTAAATTATTAGTTCCATTTCCTATTAGTTCTTCAGAAACAGTCATGATTCCTAAGGGGTCATTAGCAAACCTTCCCGTATAGTAAGAACTCACTTTAAAATTGGTTGGATTAGGAGTAGTTGGGCCAGCCATAGAAGTGTATCCCAAAGCGATATTTCCATTTGAATCCATAGCCAGATTAGCCGTCCAGGCATGTCTTCCGTCGGGAGCTATATAAGTTCCTTCCTGATATAATGACCAAGGTTGATTATCTCCACTTTGTCGAAATTCATACCATCGTATTCCAGCCAATTCTTCTGAGGAAGCATCGGTGTCTACTACAAAGTTAAAAAGTGCAGAGTTATGAGTACCCATTCTTCTAAAATGAGCTTGTTGCATAATGATGGCCTGTAAGGCATCGATATCCTGACCTCCTCCAGGTTGTGAGAGATTTGAAAATGAACCTCCATCAAAAACAGAAATAAAAGGAGTAGCAGGAATTTCTTGAGCTGCCGAAATAGTAGAGTTTGAAGGTGTAAACCAATCTACATCCAGATTCCATAATTTTATATGGTCTGTGGCTATACCATCAAAAGCATCATCTTGCATATACACAATAGTTGCACCTCCGGCAGCAGGTAAATCTCCATTGGTCACATGAAAAACCTGTGGGCTGTAAAAATTATCGATAACAATACCAGGAAGATCAAATGATTGTATCCCTGCAATTGGATTACCTACTAGCATTTCATTTCTTTGTAATGCCCATACTTTATTTGATGTAAATGAATTGTCGGTCATATAATAACCATCGCTCCAAATCGATAATTTTTGATAGTCATCAATATTTAACATAGAATAAACATACCAACCATCATTAATAGGATCAGGTCCATCTGATACAGCAATTTGTGCTCCAGTTCCTAAAAAAGACAATACCCATCGATCTGCTGCATTGTCATAGGATACAGTTAAATCACAACATCCCCCAGAAGGAAAAATTGCGGGGAATGGCTCAGTTTGAGCTAAAAGTTGATTTCCAGCTTTATCATAAATCGTAAATCCTTTATTGAAGGTTACAAATACATGATTAGGGCCAATTGCAATATCAGGATCTGAGGGTGATATCTCAGTGGTATAAGCATCAAAAACAAGAAGAAGAGGTGTTACTCGAATACTTTGTTCCATTTCATGTCTGTTTCTAACATAATAATCATCTTGGATTTGCCGATCCTTACCAATAATTACTTTGTTTCCAAGTGAGCGTTTGTCTTGAGCTTCTTTTTTAGTATTTTCTGAAGGAATAAGATCGTTTGGTCTTGATGCTAATGACTGAATGTGTACCATTGAGGATACTGAACTCACAAAATTAGGACCCTGTTCTACATTGGGCACTTTATTTTCTTGTGAGTTAGCGTAAAAAGGAACCATTGCCAGAAGGAGGGTTAAAAAATAATAATATCGTTTCATTTCTTTTTTAATTTTTGTAAAAAAAGCTAAAGAGTCATTCTTTTCCAAAAATATTGAAAGAAATAGTGTGACATTAATAAAAACAAATGTTTTAATACAAATCGATGATTGTACAATATGATTGAGCCCTTATGAGATTCAATAAAAATCAGATTCTATTATTATAGATTTTACTAATTTGAGAAGAGTTATTCTTAAGAATTTGATTATTTTCTTGTATTTTTAAAACCTTATTTTGTCAATATGAATAGGTCATTAATGAAAAACAAATTATTTAAAATACTATTAATTCTTTTTGGAATTGTAATCATCACATTACTATTAATTCCAAAATTTGCAAAAAGTTATGCTATCAATAATAGTAATGAATTAATAGGTCGTCAAATTCATTTAGAAAAATTAAAAGTCAATTATTTTACTGGAACAGTTAAAGTTATAGATTTTAAAATGCTCGAATCTAACGAAGATGACAATTTTATTTCTTTTGACACATTAATTGTAAATTTTGAACCCTTACAGTTGTTTAATGATAAAATTGAAATCGAATCCTTTTATCTTAAAGGATTAGATGTTAATGTTGTGATGAAAGATTCTACTTATAATTTTGAAGACCTTATTGCATTTCATAATGATGATAATGATTCTATCAATAAAGACATTGATACTTTTAAGTACAGCATATCTAATTTAGAATTAAACGCTTCCGATTTTCATTTTAACAATCAAGATATAGAACATATTACTAATATTGAAAACATATCCTTTGTGATCCCATTTATAGGTTGGGATCAGGAAGAGAAAAGTAATGCCGATGTGAAATTTAATTTCCCGCGCGGAGGTTATTTTGAATCAAAATTAAATATAAACCCAATAGATGGAGAATATGATGCTGACTTAATAATCAGTGACTTATATCTAGATCCATTTTATAAATATGTAGCAGAATACGCAGAAATTAATAGCTTTAACGGTGTAGTAAACTCAAAAATTCACTTAGAAGGAAATACTAACGAGGGTGTTAAAACGATTGTTTCTGGGCAATTAAATGTTACTAATTTTGAAATGTCCGATACCAATAATAAAATTTTCCTTTCGGCTAAAAATATAAATGCAGCTATTCAAAAACTAGATTATTATAATAACTCGTATATAATAGATTCTCTTAAAATTAATGACTCTTTTACCTTTTTTCAATTAGATTCAGTTACCAATAACTTCTATAATATTTTCAAATTAGATGATTCTATTGAAAATTCTGAGATTATAAATCAGAATACTTCAATAGATTCTACTACTGTAGCCACAACTAAAGAAAGTGAATTATATTACGCAATTAACCACCTAGAAGTTAATAATGGGGTTTCAAACTATACAGATAACCTTACCGGAAATCCTTTTGAATACCATTTAAGTGATATAAAAATTAATGCAGATAGTATTTTTAGTGATTCTAAATGGGTTGATATCTATTCTGAAATGATATTAAATAATCGAGGAACTCTTAATTCAAAGGTTGGATTTGATCCAAGAAATATGATGAATGCGAATGTAGATATTTCTATAGAAAAGTTTATACTATCTGACCTAAACATATATTCTCGTCATTATACTGGACACACTATTTTAGAGGGTGATATGTATTATTATTCAAAATCGATTCTTACCAATGGAGAGTTAGAAAGTGAAAATGAATTATTGATTAAGAATGTCTCACTAAACAAAACAAAAGGTGGCTTATATAGTATGCCATTAAAGTTTGCCTTGTTTCTTTTGAAAGATATTAATGGTGATGTTAATTTAAATATTCCCGTACAAGGTGATGTAAATGACCCAACAGTAAATATTGGTAAACTAGTCTGGCACACTTTTAATAATTTAATAGTAAAAGCAGCAACAAGCCCAGGGAAACTATTAGTAGGCTTGGTAGGTGGTGACCCAAAGGAAATTGAAGAACTTGCATTTAGTTATCTAGATACCATCCCCTCTAATAAAAACATTGAACAGTTGGATAAATTATTAAAAATAGAACAGAAAAAAGAAGGGATTAAAATTGAGATGGTTTATTTTGTAGATACCCAACTACAAAAAGAGGCCATAGCAAAAGATGAAGCTGGAAAATTATATTATAAAAAAACTAAAAAAGACTATTTGAAAGATGAAAAAGGGTTTGAGGAGTTTATATTAAGCAAAACAACTTCAGATTCATTAAATTTAAATCGGTCGTATATGGCTCTTATAGATTCAAATAAACTAGACTCTATTGCTAAAAATAATTCAAAAGCATTAATTTCTAATATAGAGAAACACCTTCAATTAGCAAGTGATTCTACGCAAATTAAAATTATATATTCAAATATAAAAGATCCAATGAATTTAGGAACAATACCCAAATTAAAAGTAAATTTTTCTTTGCGTGGTGATGAATAATAAAACTATTCTTAAAAACAAACTAACATAGTAAAACAAACGATTTTTGTAATAGCACTTTTCGCGGTTCTTTTCACTTCGTATGAATCTGAAGAATACGACTCAAGAGCTATAGAAAGCTTAGATAAATTAAGTGAAACAATTGGAGATTTAAAATCTTGTAGCTATACTCTAAATACAACTTCTTCATATGATTCTATTGAAAGGGTTGCATTGAATGACCTATATATGAGCGGTCCTAAAAAAATGTATATTAATACGATTCTAATGACTTTCATTTTGGATTTTGGTACAACGGAAAAACTTTTTCTTATTTAGTATATGACAAAAACAAATATGATATTGCGGTAGTTATTGTGTAGTGTATAATAACACCTTTTATCATCCATTTAACCAAAATGGTAAAAACATGTATCAGGTGGTTGTTATGAATCCATATAATTATAGCTTAAAAAAAAAGATGCTATTAATAGAAAGGTATTATGAGAGAAATAAAATATTTATTGTTGTTGCTATTAATTATGTCAGCTGTTTCTTGTAATTCGACAAAGTCTAGTTGTACAGAAAACAACTCCAATTTAATTGAAATTAAAGGGATAATACAAAAACAAGGAATAACTATTTATCAATATGGAACTCATACAGTTTCTGAATATGCATTAAGAAGTAGTACCATACTATTAGATGAATATGTTCATGAAAATGTAATAATCACTGGGTATAAAATAGATGGATATCCTATTGAAGGTGGTCCTGAATATATTGATGTTGTACGAATAAAATTATTTGTAAGAAATTAATTTATGTCCAATAATTCTTATTATTAAGTTCGAATCTCGTTCAAACTGTAATAATGAAGTTGTATTGTTCCGGTTAATTTAGGGAAGAAGACTTTTTTTTTAATTAGATTCTTCATAAAATACCATTTTTATTTCAATTCGCAAACAATTTTTAACCTTGATCCTAAAAACGCCTTCAATAATGAAGACGTTTTTAAATAAATAAATTATTACATTATTAATTACTTACTGTTTAAATACATCATAATTCCAGTAAAATCTCCATAAACAACTTGGTTGGTAATCTTTCCATCTTCATTAAAATCGAAGGATTCGTATATATGAATCACTCCTGTTTTGGCTTCCATAGAATCTGTAGCTGCTTTGGTAACCTCCCAATCGCTATAATGACGAACAGATCCGTCTAGCATTTTAGTATCTGCATTCACACCAGGTAACAAAACAAGAGGGTCTGTAAGCAATTTAAAGTCATAACTTGCCCAAAAATGTTTGTCGCTTTCCATCATTTTACTAAGCGTTATGGTGTCATTTTTAGCTCCAAATCCTGTGTCAAACGTAATAAAATCATCTGCATACATAGCATAATCAATATTTTCGTTTTGCCAACCTTTTATATTGGCTAAAACCGTAGCAGAGTTGTTTTTAAAAGTCTTGTTGGCTATAGTCTCGTTTGTTGAAGTCTCAGACTCATAGGTTTCTTTTACAGTATTATCTGTTTCTGTTTTGCATCCTATTAATAAAATAGAAACACATAAAATGGAATAAAAATAGTTCATCGTATAAAAAATTAATTAGTTACATTTTAAAAATTTGATTCGGTATTATTTATCATCCGCTGTTGAAGGATCTATAATAGTACCAACTTTTACTACTGAATTTGCTGGGAACCCGCCCTTCTTTGCATGTTCTCTAACGAGCTCTTCATTAGTAGCCATATACACACAATAAATTTTATCTCCTGTTACATAACTATGTAGCCACTCAATATCGGATCCCATTTCCTCCAAAACCCCACAGGAAACTTGTGAAATACCTTTTAATTCATCAGTGGTTAAATCACCTGCTCCAGGAATCTCTCGTTCAATAACATACATGTTTTTGTTTGCATCAGCAGCATTATTTCTTATAATATCTGCTGCAGAAGTGTCCTTGTTAGCGCAACTAAATGCGGTTAATACAAGAGTCAATAAAAAAAATGTTTTTAGTGTTCTCATAACGTGTCATTAGTTTTTATAAAATTTATACTATTAGTCTATAAACCTTAGGATTAATTAAAAAACGAAACTAAATACCAAGAAGTGGGTAGTAATGACTTAATGCTAGATTTTGGAAGGAATAAATATACAATAAAATATTAAATTACTTTTATTAATAGGGTCAATAATAGTGTGTTGCAATCTGAATTTGAGCTAAGAGGTTCTATTTGCTATACTATCTTAATTGTGAAACTGATCAATTAGTATAATTATTGATAATGTTGTTTTTTAATTTAATGTCATTCAACGATTTAAATATAAAAGTTAAAATATATTTCATACCTTGTTAATAATTAACACTTTAAAGCTATTTATTATGAAATTATTTTTTACATTTCTGTTTTTACTGAGCTTTACATTAATAACGCCAATTAGGGCTCAATCGGAATCCAATTTTGAGAATCAAGCTGTAGATAAATTGCAATTATTTCCTAATCCAGTAGGAGATATACTTTATTTAAAATCAAAAGTGCCTATTGAAAGTGTTACCATATATAATATTTTAGGACAAATGATTTTTAAAAAGGATGTCGATGTTGCGAATACTCAGTTAGATATTTCTCATTTTGCTTCGGGTCAATATTTAATTAAAGCAACAGTGAATGGACAATCTGATATTTATAAGTTCGTAAAACAATAAATATAGGGGCTTATTCATTTTTTATAAGATGAATAACCTTTTATGACATTGAGAAAAATTAAAAATCCCTTTTGGAGACTCTCCAAAAGGGATTTCTTTAATACTACAAATAAATTTTACTAGTGTCCGCTGAGCTCTTTACTATATACCCATATTTCATCCCAGCTATTTGAAAAGGTATCGTCTAAGCCTTTGATAAAGCTTTCCCAGGAATCATCTCCATGTACTTTTAAAAATGCCTCTTTAAAGTCACCATCTTTATCAAAATCTGTCCAATTTTTAAAGAAACTTACCCAAGCAATATGACGACCAATATCATACCCTTGTCTTAATTGGTTGTCATAGATACCCCAGGGATTTACACCTTCCATGGCTTTTACTGCTTCACTCATTTGTTTAAGAAGAGAAGGTATTGTATATCCATGATTCTTAGCCACTTCATAATATCTTAAATATAAAATAGGATATTTTGAATTGTCATCATCTAACATACTAACATTAGATAAATCATCCATTTGTTTCCAATATTCGATGGAACCTAACTTTTTAACATAGGGCATAACATTATCTCTCCAATCTTCATCATGTCCACCTTCTGCTGGGCGAGAATCTAAATCTGAAAAAGTGATTGGTCCCATTTCCCATACTATTTTTCCAGAATGTGGACCTGTAGTAATATTATAAACGGTTGCTTCATGTTTAGATCCCTTTGCGTGATACTTTGTATTGTGAGCTCGCATATTTTCTGATAAAACTTTTAGATTTGAATTATCAGGGGTTAGCATAATACTTTCCCACATTTTGTAAGTGGAAGAATCATCCTGAGCATTACTTATCGCTATTGTTCCGATAAATAATAATGCTGTTAACAGTAAACATTTCATTTTTTTAATCATAATAAAAAATTTTGGTTAGTGAAATTTTGT
>CAJXYJ010000003.1 GCA_913063255.1 uncultured Flavobacteriales bacterium
TTTTAAGTTAATTCAATTAAAAAATGGGCCTTTAAAAAGACCAAAAAGGATACAGTTATCCTATAAAATTGAATTAAGCTTGTGGAGGTTGGTATAAGGAACGTGAAACTTCTTGAGCAACACTATTCTTATAAGAAGGATTACTATTAAATATATCTTCAGAAACCAAAGTATAAGCGTAAAAGTCTACAATATCAATACTGATTTGACAACATTGGCAAATACAAAATGGGGAACATAAATCTAATGCGTTATGATCGTGTTCTGAATCTGTAGCTAGAGAAATTTCCGTATTATCTAATGAATCTAAGCTTTTAGAATCTTCACAAGGCGTAAAGTTCAGTGCTAAAATATAAATAGATAATATGAATGCTAAAATTTTCACTGAGCAAATATACAGCTTATAGACAGCGGTTTTACCTATTTAACAAAAAATAAATTTGACTATTCTAAATAAAAAAAGCGACCCAATTGGGTCGCTTTTAAACAATATATTTATTAAAATATTATTTCACTTCTTCGAAGTCTATCCTTCGACAAGCTCAGGACAGGCTACTTGACTTCTTCGAAGTCTACGTCTTCAACATCGCTGTTTTCTTCAGTAGGTTCTCCCTGTGCACCAGCATCTCCTTCTGGAGCTCCTGCTTGTTGTGCTTCGGCTTGTGCTTTGTACATCTCTTCTGAGGCTGCTTTCCAAGCTTCATTGATTTTGTCTAAAGCAGGTTGAATGGTTTCAACTTCCTTAGTTTCAAAAGCTTTTTTCAATTCTTCTAAAGCCTCTTCCACTGGTTTTTTGTTGTCTTCAGAGATTTTATCTCCAAATTCTTCCAATTGCTTTTCCGTTTGAAAAATCATTGCATCTGCTTCATTCAACTTATCAGCTTTTTCTTTTGCTATTTTATCAGATTCTGCATTTGCTTCAGCATCTTGTTTCATTTTTTGGATTTCCTCATCTGTTAATCCTGAAGACGCTTCAATACGAATGTCTTGAGATTTTCCAGTTGCTTTGTCAGTAGCACTTACTTTAATGATACCATTAGCATCAATATCGAAAGTAACTTCAATTTGTGGAGTTCCTCTTCTTGCTGGTGGAATACCATCTAAATGAAAACGACCTATTGTTTTGTTATCTGCCGCCATTGGACGTTCTCCCTGCATCGCATGAATCTCAACACTTGGTTGATTATCTGCCGCTGTAGAGAATACCTGAGATTTTTTCGTTGGAATGGTTGTATTAGATTCAATTAAGTGAGTCATTACACCTCCCATAGTTTCAATACCTAATGAAAGTGGCGTAACATCTAATAACAATACATCTTTTACATCTCCTGTTAATACACCTCCTTGGATCGCAGCTCCTAAAGCTACTACCTCATCTGGATTTACTCCTTTGTTTGGTTTCTTTCCGAAGAACTTTTCTACCGCTTCTTGCACTGCAGGAATACGTGTAGATCCACCAACTAAAATGATTTCATCGATATCACTTTTTGAAAGACCTGCATCTTTTAATGCTTTCTCACAAGGTGCAATTGTTCTCTTTACTAAAGCATCTATTAATTGCTCAAACTTAGAGCGTGTTAAAGATCTTACCAAGTGTTTTGGGCCACTAGCAGTAGCAGTAACATATGGTAAATTGATTTCGGTTTGCGTAGAAGCAGATAATTCAATCTTTGCTTTTTCAGCAGCTTCTTTTAAACGTTGTAAAGCCATTGGATCTTTACGCAAATCTATATCTTCTTCTTTTTTAAACTCTTCTGCTAACCAGTTAATGATTTGTTGATCTATATCATCACCACCTAAATGCGTATCTCCATCTGTAGATAATACTTCGAAAACACCATCTCCTAATTCAAGAATAGATACATCATGAGTTCCACCACCAAAATCGAATACTACGATTTTTTGATCGGTTCCCTTTTTGTCCATTCCATAAGCCAAAGCTGCTGCTGTAGGCTCGTTGATAATTCTTCTAACTTTTAATCCAGCAATTTCACCAGCTTCTTTCGTAGCGTGACGTTGGCTATCATTAAAGTAAGCAGGCACTGTAATTACAGCTTCTGTTACATCATGTCCTAAATAATCTTCAGCCGTTTTCTTCATTTTCTGAAGTACCATTGCCGACAATTCTTGAGGAGTGTACTTTCTACCGTCGATATCTACACGAGCGGTATCATTATCTCCTTTTACTACATTAAATGCAGCGCGATCAGCTTCTTTATTAGATTCAGAATACGAATTCCCCATAAATCTCTTAATAGAAGAAATAGTTTTTGTAGGATTGGTTACTGCTTGTCTTTTAGCAGAATCTCCTACTTTAATTTCACCGTCTTCTACAAAAGCGATAACTGAAGGTGTTGTTCTTTTTCCTTCACCATTAGGAATTACAGTAGGTTCGCTACCTTCCATCACAGCCACACAAGAGTTGGTTGTTCCTAAATCGATTCCTATTATTTTACTCATAACTATATATATTATATTTAATTTTCATTTTTTATCTCATTCTTCGAGACGGTTTGTATATGGCAATCTTTATGCCAGCAGAAAAGATATGACAGGCTGGCATAACCGAATTTGATTGCATAATTAAAATTTATCCCATAAAACTCTAAAACCCCTATTTATAACCATTCTTGAACATAACTATTTAAAAATATTGTAAATTTACAACTGTCAGTTTTATAACTTTAACAACCTTTCTAACCATGAAATTATTAACTACTTCGATCTTTATTTTTTTTATAACTACCCAACTATTTTCTCAAGATGGATGGGATTATCAAATTATCAATAACGGAAACTACAATCAATTTGGCGCCATTTGCGCTATGGATGATAACCAAGTTTATGTAATTCTGGATGATGGGATATTTCTAAAAAGTACAGATGGTGGTGTAATTTGGATGGAGTATAATACTGGGGTTTCTGGATATTTTTTCGATATGGTTTTTTACAGTAATGATATCGGTTTTGCGGTTGGGACAAACGGGAGTGTCATTAAAACAATCAATGGTGGTGAAGACTGGATGCTTTTATCTTCAGGAACATCAAACGATTTGTTTTCAATTTCTATGCCTTCTCTAAATACTATTTGGGTGGTTGGTGACAATGGAACAGTATTAAATTCAGTCGATCAAGGAGGTACTTGGGTCTTAGATAACACAATGTCTGACGAAAAACTTAATAGCATCAGTTTTAGAGATACAGATACCGGTTTTATTGCAGGAAATAATGGCGCTTTATTCCATACGCAAAATGGAGGAGTGCTATGGGAAGTAAGTAACATTACCACCAATGACGATTTATTTTCTATATCAACAACCAATAATTCTTCATTCCTGTTAGCTGGATATGTCGATGATTATTATTACTATGCAGGTTATACCGGATTTAAAACCAATAATAGTATAGATTGGGAAGAGTTTTATATTAACTCTCCAGATGTGGGGCCTTCAAAATTATATTTTCATAATGATGATCTAGGCTTCTCTGCTGCTGCTGCATGCATGCTTTGTGATTGCTGCATTTTAGATATTGACAAATCCTCAAACTCTGGAGAAAACTGGGAGGACAGTTGTTATTTTGAAACCACAGCTGCAAATCTATTAACTCCTAATTATCTAGATATAGATTTTGCTACAGATGAAATTGGTTATGTATTGTCTGGTTCTTTGCTATTAAAAACTATGGATGGAGGCACAAACACTGTGATTATATTAAATATAGATGACTTTATCTACAATAATAATCCATTTTCTATCTATCCAAACCCAGCTAGTTCGAACAACATTAATATAGATTTTAATATTACCGACACAAGTGAATTATCTATTAATTTATTTGATATAAATGGCAAGAATTTACTATCAGAAAGCGATATAACTTCTAAAACAAGTATTGATATCTCAAGTATTAGTCAAGGAATTTACTTTGTATCTCTTCTTAAAGAAGGACATGTTATTGCTACTCAAAAATTGATTGTAGACTAATAATCTTTATTTGCTATTCACTTTCAGCAACTCCCCTTTATTCCATCTAGGCAGCGGGGTAAACTCTATTTGACATATTAGGATACTGAAAATAATCACAATTGAATTTAGTTATTATTACATATTTCATTGAGAATTATGTTTATAAAAATCAATTTTTAAATCATTAGTTGATAAAAGTTTGAAAAATAAAACCGCCAAATTGAAATACTTGACGGTTTGTAATAGATTAGATAAAATTGTTTTAAATGTATTTTAGTTCTTCACTACTTTTTGAGCTCCGAAATCACCATTTTCATCCACTACTTTTATAAAATAGACACCTTGCCTAACACTTGAAATGTCAATTTTATTTTCTTTGATATTTGATAAAACCAACTGTCCTAATTGATTGTAGATTTCTATTTGTATAATGGTAGTTTCTGAATCGATATTTAAAATACCGGTAGTGGGTGAGGGATACACTGAAAAATCTAATAGAGAATTTTCATCAAACCCCATCGGATTACTTAAATCATAGACCCGCACGTGACCAGCGTTACCGTTATCTGGAGCTCCAATAGCCACGGTATTGCCGTCGGAACTTAAACTTGTGGCGAATCCCGAACCATCACCTGCTGCTTCCCCGTCTATATCTGTTCCTATTTGCGTCCAGGCACCTCCTATATTTTGATAGACACGTACGTGACCAGAGATAGGCCCATTACCCTCGTTAAACCAAGCCCCTATAGCCACGATACTACCATCATCGCTCAAGCTTACAGAGATACCTGATCGATCGCCGGCCTCTTCTCCGTCTATATCCTCACCAATCTGCGTCCAATTACCCCCTGTGTTTTGATAGATACGTACGTGACCAGAACGATCCCCATTTCCATCGTTGTACTCAGCCCCAATAGCCACGATACTTCCATCGGCGCTTAAGCTTACAGAGGTACCCGAAAAATCATCTTCTGCTTCTCCATCTATATCTGTCCCTATTTGCATCCAGGTACCCCCTGTGTTTTGATAGACCCGTACGTGACCCGACTGAGGCCCATTATCATCGTTCCAGATAGCTCCAATAGCTACAATATTGCCATCGGAGCTTAAACTTACGGAGTGACCCGGTCCATCATAATTCCCTTCTCCGTTTATATCTGCCCCTATTTGGGTCCAGCTACCCCCTATATTTTGATAAACCCGTACTTGACCATTGTTACCGGGAGCCCCAATAGCCACGATACTACCATCGGCGCTTAAGCTTACGGAGGCACCAAATAAATCCCATTCTTCTTCTCCGTCTATATCTTCCCCTATTTGGGTCCAGGTACCCTCTATGTTTTGATAGATACGTACCTGACCAGCCCAATTACCATTTGTAATTACGGAATGTATTTGCCCAATAGCCAGGATACTTCCATCGGCGCTTAAGCTTACGGACCAACCCGCTAAACCCTCCGGTGTTTCTCCGTCTATATCTGTTCCTATTTGGGTCCAGACACCCCCTGTATTATTATAAACTCGTACATGACCAGCGTAAGGTCCACTTCCATCATTCTGGGGACCCCCAATAGCCACGGTACTGCCATTGGAGCTTAAGCTTACGGAGTAACCGAACCAATCGCCACCCCCTTCTCCGTTTATATCTGCTCCTATTTGAGTGAATTGCGCAAAGACAAATAATGGTACTAAAAAATGTAGCAATAAAAGTTTAGTTTTCATAATCTTAGTTTTAAATTGTTGTACCTATAAATAGGTTTATAATTTGAACTTAAAGAATTGATTCATAAAGAATTATTTCCTATCCTTATTGAAAATCACTTCCAACCTATATTTAATCTTTTACAAGCCGCACTGAAGCCCCATATCTATGACAAATGTCACCAGAACAAGTACCCGATGCATAACCCC
The DNA here is from genome assembly GCA_913063255.1 of uncultured Flavobacteriales bacterium. Lineage (GTDB taxonomy): Bacteria > Bacteroidota > Bacteroidia > Flavobacteriales > Flavobacteriaceae > Marifrigoribacter. The sequence continues at coordinate 5,880 of CAJXYJ010000003.1, forward strand.
AAGACCCAGAATCATAATCCAGAAGAAACAATTGATAGCCGGTCCAAGAAGTCCAAAAGTTGTTCTTCTCTCCTAAGCTTTGAAAACCTCCAGTAAAGGACCGCCTTCCTGCTCCCACTGCTGTAAAACCACTACTGTTATCAGCGCCAGTATTGGGCGACGACCAATGAGTAAAACCAGCCTCCTTCATTCGCCCACCTGCAAATTCCCCGCCCAGATAATCAGTTAAAGTAAAAAATTCTGCCAAGGAAGGTACATGCCAACCTTCGGGAGCAATTAGAGGGTTGCTTGCGGCATAGGAGTTATACAATCTACCATAAATAAGAGAGTTCGCAGAGTCATTATCATAATCACAATAAGCGGCTTCAGCCGTGGTTTCCCAATCTGAATTATCAGTAACGTTAGGTATGGGTGTTACGCCATCTCTGTATTTGGTGGTTCTAAGATTTTCCATCATCCACACCTGTGATCCAATTTCAATCGTGTTATAAGTAAAACCATTATAATCGACTGTATCGTAAATGGCCGTTGGTGTTGTAAATGATAGCACGTCGCCATAATAAGTTATAGTATTGTTAGGCTTAATTCTAGTGGCATACGCTCTTATATAATAAGTTGTACCTTCGGTTAACGCTGAAAGAATGGATGAAAATGTGCCAGAGCCAGAGCCGGAAACAACTGTTACGACATCTATCGATAGATTGGGATCGGTGCTAAAGTGAACACCCCTTTCTGTCACTTTATTCCCGCCACCTTGTTTTGAAACGTTGCCGCCTGATATTGCCCCGAATGGCAATATAAAAGTGGCCTCAGAGGTAGTAACTATTATACCCCCCTTATTTTCTAGGTCAATAGAGTCAATCTCGGTAATTCCTTGAGTTGAAGGGATGTCTGTTTTACTGCATGCAAATAACAATGCTGTTATTGCAATGAAACTGATAATTTTTTTCATAATACTTACGTTTTAAATGGTTAATATTTTCCCTGTCTGATTTCAATAAAATAAAATATATTGAATCATTATGATATAAAATTAGTTTTATTTTAAGCAGATGTCAATAACCCATTTGGGGTATTTTATGAGGTGGTATTATCTTTTGAAAGCTTTATTCAAAGCTTCTGTTCTGGTTTGTACGTGCAGTTTATTGTAGATGTTGTGGATGTGTTTCTTTACTGTTTCCTTGCTGATATAAAGCTCTGTTGCGATTTCTTTATATAAGTATCCTTTGGCGAGAAAATCAAGTATTTCTGTTTCACGATTGGTAAGCATCTCAACCGCCTTAGAGGGTTTACCTTTCTTTTGCATGAAACCCACTACCCTCCGGGCTATTTCGCTGCTCATGGGCGATCCACCTTCGTGTAGATCACGGATAGCCTCAAGAATCTGGGCAGGGGAAGTGCGTTTTAAAATATATCCCGATGCACCAGATTGCAAGGCATTGAAGATATGGTCATCGTCATCATATACCGTACACATCATAATCTGGGTGTTGGGCATAGCAGGCTTCAGTGCTTTCATACAGTCAATCCCATCCATTCCCGGAAGGTTGATGTCCATAAGAACCACATTGATATCCTTTTTCGTCATACTTTCCAGTGCTTCTTCTGCATCGGCATAAACGTGTATGCATTCAAACCCATCTGAGCCGTTGATCAGCACCCGAAGTGCGTCGCGAATATCATCGATGTCCTCTACAATAGAAACTATTATCTTGTCTTCGTTCATAATGATGTAAATATACATCAGCTTTGTTTACAGTTCAATAACCCTTTCGGGTTATATCACACCGGCAACGATAGGGTAATCTTTGTTCCCACATGACTTTCAATACTGAAATTTCCCTTAATGCTTTTCATGCGATTCTGCATATTTTTCAGTCCGTTCCCAAACCTATTCAGTTTTCCTGTTGGCATGCCTTTGCCGTCGTCTTTGATGACGATACACAAGACATCTTGATCCACAGTAAATCTAAGTTCAGCCTCTGTAGCACATGCATGCTTAATAATATTGTGCAATGCTTCTTTCACAGCGAAAAAAATGTTCCTGCGATGCTCTCCACTGATGTGAATATGATCCATCTTTGCAGGGGTAGTGATTTTTAGATTTACAGTCCCGTTTTCAAAATATTCAGCAGCGTACCTGCGGATGTAAGCCGCCAGGTTTTCAACATAATCGTTATTTGAGTTTAATGCCCAGATAATTTCGCTGATATTAGAGGAGAGCTCCTGGGAGATCGCAGAAATCTTTTCAGCCTCTTCCCTGGTTTCCGGTGTTTTGGCTACTTTCTTCACCAATTCGCTCAGCAGCATAATTCTGGACAGGCCAGAGCCGACGTCGTCGTGTAGGTCGGCGCTGATGCGTTTGCGCTCCTTTATGATAGCCTGTTGCTTCTCTAATTTTTTGCGGAGCCAGAAACTTCGGAAAATGAGCAATCCCACCAGCAGAAGGAGTACAGTGCCAGCTATCATTCCGTATTGGACGAGCCTTTGTTTTTCCAACTGTTGCTCCGTCAATTCTTGCTCTTTATTGAGGAGCTCTATCTCCCGATCTTTCTTTTCGGTTTCGTACTGGATTTTCATCCGGGATATCTGATTATTGCTTTCTTCATTGAGCAAACTATCTTTGTAAATGGTGTACATTTTATAATGTTTCATTGACTGTGCGAAATTGCCTTCAACACTGTCTAATTCAGAATAACTAAGGTAGCCGTTCTTCACCAGATCTTTATTTCCTATATTTTTCGATAAGGCAAGCCCACCATCCAAATATTTTCTAGCATCCTGAAAATTACGGAGATAAATATATGTTGAACCAAGGTTAATATAGGTTGCTGCAATACCATTTTTATTTCCAAGTTCTTCGTAAATCTCTAAAGAGGAAAAATAATTTTCCAATGCTTCCGAATAATTTTCCTGATTTTTATAAATACTCCCGATACTGTTGTAAGAATAAGCAATACCTTTCTTATACCCGATTTCTTTTCTGATTTGTAAAGCAGCCAACTGATTCTTCAATGCTTCCAAATAATTGCCCTGAGTTTTATTAATAATCCCGATACTGTGGTAAGAATCAGCAATACCTTTCTTGTCCCCGATTTCTTCTCTGATCTTTAAAGAAGCTAAAGTATTCTCCAATGCTTCCGGATAATTGCCTTGATAGAAATAGATGCCGGCTATATTGTTGTAAGAAAAAGCAATAGCATTCTTGTTCTTGATTTCTTCAAATATCCTTAAAGCGGTCAAATGATTTTTCAATGCTTTCGAATAATTGCCCTGATGTCGATAGGCAATTCCGATATTGTTGTAAGAATTAGCAATACCATTCTTATCTCCGATTTCTTCTTTGATACTTAAAGCAGTGAAATAGTTTTTCAATGCTTCCGAATAATTGCCCTGTTCAGCATAGATTTGCCCGATACCGTTGTAAGAATCAGCAATACCTTTATTGTCTCCAATTTCTTTGCTGATTTTTATTAAAGCAAAATAATTTTCCGATGCTTTCGTATAATTGCCTTGGTTTTGATAGATAATCCCTAGAGTTTTGTATGCCTTTGCTTTCCCTTTTTTATATTTTAGCTTGCCAGCCAATAAAAGTGCAGATTTAGAATTTTTCATGGCAAGCTCATACTTGCCTATTTTAAAGTATTGGTTACTTAATGAGTTAAGGCTTTTCACTTTTAGGGTATCTTCTTTGGCTTCCTTTATATCAAGCTCGAGTGAGTCGGTCACTGTATTGATTTGTCCAAAAGCTCCGAACATCAACATAAGCGCAATGATTGAAAAAATGATTTTTACTTTCATAAGACCTTTATAGGTTCGTTTTTTAAAGTTTTATTATTCACTCTACATAAGTCATTAAATATAAGGTATTTAGATTAATTAAAAGATTGTTTAATCCTTTAATTAAAAACTGACAGTATAACTCTGCTCCTTTTTTATGCGTTCGAATTTCATTCGCATCACTATAATAAGAAATGATGTTGACATTACTTTCAACTAAAAGGTGAACTAATTTAGAAGTGTTAGGATTGATAGTTTAGTCAGTTACTTTTATTATTACAATTTCAGCATCTAACTCCTAACTCTCAACAACTCCCCCCATTGTGTAGTATAACGAGGACTTCGATCTTCCTTAATCAATTCCCACTCTTTTACTCGAGTCCCCACCAAACCCGAAAACACCGTGGATTTTCCATATTTTCTATTAATCGCATCAAAGGTGCTTAACAACTCCCCTTTATTCCATCTAGGCGGTGGCAGAAACAAATTGCCTTGCACATATTCCCTCGGGATAATACCGCTTAAACACACCCCTACTTTTTTATAACGATACCCAGGTTTATAAATAGCGTCCAGCGCTTTCTTTGCTTCCGAAATAAGGGCAAAGGTATCGCAAGTAGGAATAGGAAGTGTTACGGTAATGCTATTAGAATATTGTTTGTCGCGATCACTAAAATAATTGGTGTGTAAAAACACTTGCAGATAGGTCGCACAAGATTTCTGATTGCGCAATACTTCACTTACCTCACTAATATAATACGAACAAGCCTCTTGAATCATTCCTAAGTCCTCTAGTTTTTTTCCAAAGGACTTGGCAGTACCAATCCCCTGCTTTGGTTTGGGCATAGTCTTAAATTCTATACTTGGAATACCTTTTAGTTCCTTCCAAATTCGAACTCCCACAACGGTCATGTTTTTTCGCACCCATTCTTCGGGAAGCATCGTAAACTCGTACGCCGTAAATACACCTATATTTTTTAATCGCTTGGCATGTTTACCTCCAATTCCCCAGACCGTTTTCACATCTGCCCATTGCAAAGCTTCAATTCTTTTTTTTTCAGTATCGATTACAAAAACGCCTTTGTTTTCTGAAACTCGCTTCTTAGAAATTTTATTTGCCAGTTTTGCCAATACCTTAGTAGGTGCAATTCCTACACCAACGGGTAAGCCTGTATATTGAAAAATCCTATCTTTCATTTGGTGTCCGTAACTGTTTAACGAAAGATGCTTTATTCCCGAAACATCTACAAACGCTTCGTCAATACTGTAAATTTCTACCTGTGGTGAGAAAGCACTTAAGATGTTCATTACGCGTTGCGACATTTCTCCATAGAGGGTGTAATTAGAAGAAAAAAAAGTGACATTATTCTGTATTAACTGTTTTTTAATTTTAAAAACAGGCTCGAACATGGGGATTTCAGAAATGGCTTTCGCTTCCTTATTGGCAGCAATCACACAGCCATCATTATTACTGAGTACCACCACAGGTTTCCCCCATAAATCTGGACGAAATACCTGCTCGCAGGTGGCATAAAAGCTATTGCAATCTACTAAGGCTATCATCGTGCATAATGAATAATATAACTAATCATTCCCCAAAGAATACATTCGCTATCCAAGGGATGTTTCGGAAACCGAATCACTTTAAATTCTCCATCGATAACCACCAATACCAAATCGTTTTTCTTAGGCGATAATGATCGATCTATCAACAACACATCCTTATCCAAAATATGATAATGAGATAGCTCATCTCCATCGATACGAACAAAAAAAGTAGCATCTTTATTCGTAATGAGTTCTTTATGCAAATCGATACTTGGTTCCGCATAGTGTGTGGCAGGACTAGGAAAACCCGTTTGCTTAGACACTTCTGGAGCGTGTCTATTTTTAACCTTAGTAAGTTTTCCTGATGAGAATATTTTCATAGTTCAAAATTATGGATTATTTCCCGATTAATATGGAATTATTCCAAGTTGTTTAAAAAAAATAATCTTTCCGTAAACAATAAACAATTACATTTGTCACCCAAATATTATCTATGGAAAGTATTAGTGTTTTCGATATGCTTAAAATTGGTGTGGGACCTTCCAGCTCACACACGCTTGGCCCATGGCGGGCAGCAGGTCGTTGGATCGATGAATTAAAATCCGAAGGGCATTTTGAAAACATTGAATCGATTACTGTTGATCTCTATGGTTCTTTATCGCTTACGGGAAAAGGTCATGCCACAGACATTGCCGTCATGCTAGGGCTATCTGGTTTTGACCCTGTGACCTTTCCTATCGAGAATATGGATACGGTAATTAGTGCCATAACCAATACAGGTAAGTTAAAACTTAATGGTGAAGTTGAAATTGGTTTTCTTCCGAAAGAGAATATTATTTTTAATCGAAATTTTTTAGATTTTCATCCCAACGGAATTACTTTTAACACCTTCCTAAAAGATGGTGCAAAAGAATCGTCTACTTTCTATTCTATCGGGGGTGGATTTGTGGTAAAAGAAGATCGAAAGCGAGAAAAGAAAAAGATTGAAAAATTCTCTCATTTCCCTTTTCCTATTGAAAAAGCAACCGAATTACTTTCATACTGCAAAACGGAAGGAAAATCCATTTCTCAAATTGTATTAGAAAATGAAGAATCACTTTGCGTTCCAGTAGAGATAGATTCAAAATTAAAAGATATTTGGGAAGTAATGCTCAATTCTATGTACACAGGATGCCATACCGAGGGTAAGCTTCCAGGAGGATTAAATGTACAAAGAAGAGCTTACGACACCAACAAAACACTTCTTGGAGAAGCAAACTATAGCAATGCTCAAGAATGGCTAGAAACCATACGAAATACCGAAGTGAAATTTAGACAGATTTTAAAATGGGTTTCTTGTTTTGCATTATCGGTAAACGAGGTAAATGCATCGCTAGGAAGAGTAGTAACTGCCCCAACAAATGGTAGCGCAGGTGTTATTCCGTCGGTATTGATGTATTATTTAGTGATAGAAAATCACGATGCTGGGTTCGAGGAAATTAAAAAATTCTTATTGGTCAGTGGCGAAATTGGCAGTTTATTTAAAAAAGGAGCCACCATTTCGGCAGCTATGGGAGGATGTCAAGCAGAAATTGGAGTTTCCTCTGCAATGGCGGCAGGAGCATTAACCGAGCTTATGGGAGGCACCCCAGAACAAGTACTTATGGCAAGTGAAATTGCTATGGAACATCATCTAGGATTAACCTGTGATCCTATTGCTGGTTTGGTACAAATTCCCTGTATAGAGCGAAATGCCATGGGAGCCATAAAGGCAATAAATGCTTGCGAAATGGCACTAGATGGTGATCCTGCTCATGCAAAAATTCCACTGGATAAGGTTATCGAAACTATGTGGGAAACCGCAAAAGACATGAACTCAAAATACAAAGAAACCAGCGAAGGTGGCTTGGCTGTAAAAGTAAGTCTAAGTGATTGCTAGCCTATTCCTGATTACAACTAGATCTTCTTCGAGAATCTATTAAATGAACAATTTTCCATCCATCATCTGTTTTAGCTAATGTAAAAGCATTGGCACCACAATGGCTAAAATCACCATTGAACCAAAATTCATAAGGAGTCCATACATGTGCTAGATTACCATCTATTTGCACTTTATAATCTAATAATCGCTCCTCCCATTTTTGGTCTTCGGGACGTTCTGCGATGGCTTTTATAAAATCATCCATCATACCGTCTTTAACCATGTTTTCTCCATCTTTTGAAGCATATACAGTTTGGGTAACAATGTTCCCTAAGATAACCGACTTCATTTGAATGGTATCTCCTTTATGAAAACCTTCAAAAAAAGTGTCGATAACCCCCTTAGCTTCAGCTTCGGAAAATGAACTTTGAGAAAAAGAAAGGCTTGTTGCTAAAAAGCATAGTGCTAGTAAAAAAAACTTCATATTTAAATAATTTAATGTGTGTTTCAAAATTAGTACATTTACCGTCCAATTTGTTACACTATGTCTATAGCTAAAAAAGAATACAAACGTATTACCACCAAAACTTTGGTGGACATGAAAAGTAAGGGTGAAAAAATATCGATGCTGACGGCATACGATTATACCATGGCAAGAATTGTAGATAATGCAGGAATCGATGTGATTTTGGTTGGTGACTCTGCGTCTAATGTTATGGCAGGTCATGAAACCACCTTGCCTATTACTTTAGATCAAATGATTTATCATGCTTCTTCCGTAGTAAGAGGAGTTAAAAGAAGTTTAATTGTAGTCGATTTGCCTTTTGGAACCTACCAAAGTGACCCTAAAGAAGCCTTGCGCTCTGCCATTCGAATTATGAAAGAAAGTGGTGGGCATGCAGTAAAATTAGAAGGCGGGAAAGAAATTAAAGATTCTGTTAAGCGTATTTTAAATGCTGGAATTCCAGTGATGGGACACCTTGGTCTTACGCCACAATCCATTTATAAATTTGGAACTTATACCGTTCGAGCGAAAGAAGATGCAGAAGCAGAGCAATTAAAAAAGGATGCATTATTACTTGAAAAAGCAGGATGTTTTGCTATTGTATTGGAAAAAGTGCCAGCAAAACTTGCCGAGGAAGTAGCAAAGAGTTTGCAAATCCCTATTATAGGTATTGGTGCAGGAAATGGAGTAGACGGTCAAGTTTTAGTAACCCACGATATGCTGGGAATGACACACGAATTTAATCCTCGCTTTTTAAGACGCTATTTAGACATGTATGATGGAATGACAACCGCTTTCCAGAAATATAAAGAAGATGTGAAGAGTGGTGATTTCCCAAATGAAGATGAGCAATACTAATACAGTGAGTAGTGAGTAGTGAGTAGTGAGTAGTGAGTAGTGAGTAGTGAGTAAACAAAATAATAAAATTGTCTTCAAAAATAATTTCAAATAAGGATAATCTTCAAATATTGTTTGAAGACAATCATATCATCGCAGTAAACAAACGCGTAGGTGATATTGTACAAGGGGATAAAACTGGGGATGCCCCTCTTTCAGAAATTGTAAAACAATATATCGCTGAAAAATACAATAAACCTGGGGCTGTATTTTTGGGAGTGGTACACCGCCTAGATAGACCCACTAGTGGAATTGTTATTTTTGCTCGAACCACAAAGGCATTAACAAGATTAAATAAATTGTTTTCTGAACGTAAAACCCAAAAATCTTATTGGGCTGTGGTAAAGAATTCTCCACCCAAAAAAGCGGATACCTTAACCCATTACTTAAAACGAAATCCAAAACAAAACAAATCGTATGCTAATAGTAATGAGGTTCCAGATAGTAAAAAAGCCATTTTAGATTATCAAGTAATAAAAAATCTTGATCGCTATACTTTACTCGAAATAGATTTGAAAACTGGGAGGCATCATCAAATTCGTTCGCAGCTTTCTGCTATAGGTTGCCCTATTAAAGGAGATTTAAAATATGGATTTAACAGAAGTAATCCAGATGGCGGAATTCATTTACACGCAAGGAAATTAGTTTTTATTCACCCAGTAAAAAAAGAAGAAATTTCTATAGTAGCTCCAACTCCTAAGGATCCCATTTGGAATGCCTGCAATTAGATTGTTATTAGTTTTTTCTTCAAACCAAAAATAACAAGCCCTACCCTATTTTTAACTTTGAACTTTTTAAAAAGTTCATTTCGGTAATTATCAACCGTTTTAGGGCTTACATTCATTTTATCTGCAATTTCGTTATAAGTTAATTCACTACATGCATATTGCAGAAAGGTTAATTCTGTATCTTTCAATAAAAAAGTATGGGTTCCTTCTTTTGGTTTTAATGAATCTATTAATGCTGCTGTCACTTTTTCTGAATGGTAATAGCCTTTATCCATCACTTCATTTAAGGCTACTCTTAAGGTTTCTGGATGGATGTCTTTTAACAAATAGCCATTGGCTCCTTTACTCAACATTTTCAAAACCATTTGCTCATCATCGTCCATAGACAAAGCCAATACTTTAATGTCTGGATGATTTTTATTTAACCACTCCATGGTTTCATAACCATTCATTATTGGCATATTAACGTCTAACAATATAACATCTGGGATAGATTCCTGCTCCATTTTCTGCTGCAAATCTAAACCATTCTTAGCATGGTATAAGACATGATAACCCGAAAACATTTCGATCAAACTCTTTAAAGAATTTGCTACCAACAAATGATCATCGACAATTACTAAATTATATTCTTTCCTATTCTGGTTCATCTGGGTAGGGATAAATTAAGGTTAAATTGGTTCCTTTTCCAACTTCTGAAGTTAATAAATATTTTGCGTTTAATAATTCTGCTCTTCCTTTTATGGTTTGCAAACCAGAACTTTCTGTTTTTTGTAAGGGATCAAATCCAACCCCATCATCTTCAGCAGTAATTACTAATTCGTCTTTTTTATAATGAAGAGTTATGTTCAGTTTTTTGGCTTTGGAGTGTTTCATTACATTAGACAAACATTCTTGATACATTCTAAAAATTAATATCTCATGTTCGCTTTTAATATAGACTTCTTCTCCTTTAATTTTAAAAGTAGCCGATAAATATTTCAATCTATTAAATCGTTCCACTTCAATTTTTAAGGATCTTACTAATCCGTTATTCTGAATTACATCGTTATTCAATGTTTTGGAAAGGTTTCGTATTTCTTGTACCGTTTCTGAAACTACAGACTTAGTGTCTTCTATTTGTTCTTTAATACTATCTGGCGCCTTAGTTAACATGATGTTAAGTTGCATACTCACCACAGAAAGTAATTGCCCGACATTATCGTGTAGCTCCCAGGCAATATTTTTAAAGGTTTGCTCTTGTATTTCTAATTGCGTGTTTGCCAGTTCTTTTTCAAACCTCTGCTTGGCTTCTAAACGCTCCAATAATAATTTATTTTTTCTTTTCTGAAAAGCAATAAAGAATACGATAACAAAGAGCAGTAATAAAAATATTACCGCAATTGCATAGACAATCAATACGATTGTTTCTGGATTGATTAAGTTGCTTTTTTCTTGGTACATATAATAAAGCCTAAAATAAAAGTGAAATACATAAATATATTAGCAAAAAGATAAATATTGATTTTTACATTTACAAACAACTCATTTATTCTTTCAAAATAAATTGAAAAAATACTTAAAGGAGTAGTACACATATTAAACCCTAACAGCCCTATTGAAATATAAAAAGGCAAGTACTTTTTAAAATTTATTATTTTATCACTTTTAAGTAAATCAAAGTAAAATAAAATAATTGCAAATAACAATAAAATTGTCCCTAAGGTAACTGTATAAATAGAATCTCTTATAAAAAACGTGTCACTTGCTATCAAAATTAATGTTCCTATTATTACATATACTATATTTATAATATTCAATGTTTTTTTGATTTTATTTTTTTTCAATAAAGAGGTGAAAAAATACAGAAAAAAAGAATAATCAACTAATAAATATATGTTGAATAGCCAATAATTTTGCTCAAAACCTGTATCTTTTGTAAAGCCAAAATACTCATATTTAGTAAAGTAAGCTATTGTCGTATACATTGCTATAGTTTCAGTAATAACCGTAAACCATAAAAAGTATACTAAATACTTAAAAACCTTATGTGCATAAGGTTTTTTAAGTATATAATAGCTGCCAGTTATTGCTGCAATAATTTCCAGCATATGTATAGGAATTATTCTAAAAAGATATGTTTGAAAATAATCCAAATTATTGCTTTTTCATTTTTCAATTATTAAATTATTAAATTAAGATTACAAAGGTTTTAGTTTTGTCTCTTTCTTGGCACAAACTAAAAATCCAATGATAAATGCGGTGTACATAAAAATGTTTGAAAAAATTAAAATATTCGTTTTAACTTCAATGAACAGTCTGTTTTCTTCAGAAAAATATTTTGAAAAAATATCTAATGGTGTCATACAAAGATTAAACACCAATACCCCAATAGATACATAAATTGGTAAGTATTTTTTTAAATTAATTATTTTATCACTTTTAAGAATGTTAAAATAAAAAAGAATGACTGATATTAAAACTAATAAACTACCTATAATTGTTGAGAACAGAGAATAATCATTAAAAAACACACCACTATAAAGTAAATTTATTAATCCAAAGACTAAAAATAAAAAGATTAAAGTTTTTAGCACTTTTTTTTCTTTAGCCTTTTGTAAAAAGCTCCTAAAATAATAGATAAAAAAACTATAACTTACTAATAAATAAATATTATAGAGCCATATATTATTTTCAATAACGGTGTCTTTAATAAATCCAAAATACTCATACTTAGAAAAATAAGCAAATGGTGCATAAATCCCAATCACCTCAACAAAAAAAGTAAACCATAAGAAGTAAACCAGAAAATAATCACTTTTGTTTAAGCTTACTTTTTTATTAAGGTAATAAATACCTGCTAATGCAGCTATTAACTCTAAGCTATAACCTATAAGGGAATTAGCTAAGTATTGAAAAAAATATTCCAATATTAATAAGCATGTGGTGGCCAATCACCTTGATGTCTGTCTAATGCATCAATCCCATAATTATTGGCAGATGTACTATCATCACTTTCAGTTGCATTTAAAAAAACAGTAGCTTTATTAGGCTCCACAGTATTATTAGCAGCAAAATATACTCTTATTCCTGGATTATTAAATCCTTGTTTTTTCGACTCTACTTTTACATAATCTATAAACTCTTGTATTTCGTCAATACTAAAAGTTACAGAACAACTATCTATAGAGCCAGTGGAGCTTTTAATATCTTTTGCTTGGTTGTTGTTCCAGTTTGCTTGTAGTACTTTAGCATCTGCAACAGGGATGCAGTTTTTTGGTTTTGACATTTTAATTTGGTTTTAGTTAAACGTTTTTAAATATAGGAAAAAAAATAACGCAAACGAGTTTTTAAATAAAAAAGGATCATCAATTAGTGCCCCTCTTTATTATATAGCCTCTTTATTTAATTATTGGCTGGAGTCGTTTTTATTTTTTAACTACTTTTTGTATTCCAAAATCGCCATTTATGTCTTTTATTTTTATAAAATATATACCTTGACTTACATTTGATAAATCCATATCATTCTTATTTGAATTTGATAAAATTAATTGTCCAAAAACAGTATAAACTTCTATTTGAGAAATAGCTGTTTTAGACTGTACTGTTATTACCCCTGAAGTTGGTGATGGATAAACAGAAAAATCTACTAAAATATTTTCGTTTACCGATAAAATACACTTCTCATACATATTCTCATACCATGCTATTGTATTGTCAAGTACAGAAGCTGAAAGGACATCTATACACTCATACCCGTCTATATCTTCGGCATGAACTGATACCGGAAAATCAACATTTGATGTTATAATATGTCTTGTAAACTCCCCATCTCCTTTATTAACATAGGCAACTATTTCACTATCCAATAATAGAGCGGCAAGGAAATCCATATCCTTATCTCCATCAATATCAATTGCATAAACAAATACGGCACCTCCAGCTTGAACATCTATTATGTCGGTATCAAATGGTCCTGCCCCATCCGTATTTTCATGCCAAGCTATTGTATTATCAAATTGAGATGCCGAAACTAAATCCATATCACCATCTTCATCAAAATCTCCAGAAGATACTGATGCTGCACCATCCCTATTAGATTCTACTACATGTCTTGTCCAACTATTTCCTGCTCCATCTGTATTTTCATGCCAAGTTATTTCATCTCCCACATAGGAAGCTGCAGCTACATCAAAATCTCCATCTCCATCTATATCTACAGCGTGAACTGAAATTGCTTGATTTTCATCCTCTGAAATGATACGTTGATTCGTATTTATATCTCCAAAATCACCTTTTCCTAAATTTTTATACCAGACAAATTTATGATCGAAAGCAGAAGCGGAAATCACATCATCCCATCCATCTCCATCTATATCGGCTACATCAAGAAACCTGGGTCCATCTGTATTTGCCTGGGCGGTGATAAGTTGTTGTGGCCCAAAATTACCATCTCCATCATTTTCATGCCAAACTAATTTATCATCATCTCTTGAAGGATAAAGCACATCCATATCACCATCTCCATTAATATCAGCGGCAAATACTTGATAGGGTCTATCTACATTTGTTGATATATTATGTTGTTCAAAATTTTCACTAGTACCATCGTTTTCCCACCAATCTATAGAGTTCCCACCAGTAGCAGCAGAAAGTACATCCATATCTCCATCACCATTAATATCTGCTGTAAAAACAGATCCTGCCTCGAATACCTCTGTTGAAATGATATGTTCTAGCCATTGGGCGTTTATATTAAAACATACACTTGTCATAAATAATAAAAATAGTTTTGTTTTCATTTTGATTGTATTTAAAGATTAGTAATAAGCCTTACTAAAATTAAAGAAAACTATTTTGAAGAAATTGTAAAAAATATCTATTTACTTGTATTTTTTAAGCACAAACTTGTAATTATTAAGCATATAGAAAATAAAAATTATAATGAGGGTCGTTTAAAATAAAGTTTCTCAACCTTTTAAGCAGAGAAAGAAGGGTTATTTAGGTAAATAATATTTTTTTAAAAACGCCTTAAATTTGGGCTCGTTTCTATAGGGATCAAAATCCATATAACCATTAAACTGCATGATTTCTCTTAAATTAGATTTGCCATTTAAGTAATGATACATAGAATCTCTTTCTTGCATCACTGCAAATATTCTGGCCCTTTCTAAACTAGAATAGGGATATGTTTTCATTATTTTATAGATGCTATCTATTTCCCCTTGTTTTGCATAAACCAACGATTTATAAAGAGGGTTAAATAAGGAGTTGGATTTATTTCTTACATATTTTACATTATTAATTAACGTTAAGACCTTTTCATAATCCCCCAGATAGAAGTAATAATCAAAGTATATAAAGTCTTTTAGTGACGTGTTTTTATCTAATACATTTTTAACATCTTCTCTATTTAAAAAGGCTTCAAGTTCCTCAATCTTATTATTTTTTAAAAGACTGTTCGAATAGTTATAAGTTGCAATAGGGCCTTTTCTCGCGAACTTATAAGCTAATTTGGTAAAGTATAGATATTCTTCATTTTTGTTTAAACTATAACAGATAGGAACAATATTATAAACAATTACCTTATTTTCTGGATCTTCATTAAAAGCATCCTTTAAATAAGTGTAAGCAGCATTCCAATCCTTATTTTTATATGCTATAATTTGAGAATTGTGATTATAGATATCTCCCTCAGAAAAGGCAGATTTATATTCTTCCATTGCCTTTTCTGCTTCATCAACCTTTCCGTTTTCAATTAAAGCCCATACTCTACTTCTTTTTAAATGGGTAGAAACAGGATCTATCTCCAAAGCTTTATTTACATGGTATAAGTATTTATCTACTTCAGGTATATTCTTAAATAAATAAAAAACGCCTATATGAAGCTGTACAATTTCATCATTAGGGTTTATTTCAAGAGCTCTTTTTAGTGTAACTTCAGCTTTCTGATATTGCATTTCTTCAAGGTGTAACATTCCCCTAACGGAATAAATTCTAGCAATATTTGGGTTAATATCTTCGGCGAGAGTCAAATACTTTTCAATATTAATTAGGTTATCTTTTCTTATACTATCGTTTCTTCCAGCATGTACATTAAGCTGAGAATAAGAACTCGCAATTTCAGCATAAGCATGCCCAAATTCTGAATCCAACATTATGGCCTGTTTAAACGATTCAATACTATTTTTTAAAAACGAGTAGGACCTTTCATCAGCCATTGCTTTGCCTTTGATATAAAAATTATAGGCTTCCATATTGTTCGTTATAGAATTCTCTAACTTTTTTTCGTCTTGGGGAGAAATGGTAATATCTAGTTGAAGCACTATCAGTTTAGATAATTCCATTTGTAGGGTCCAAATATCCTTTAAATCACGTTTATATGTTTTTGACCATATTTGCTGGTCATTTTCTGTGTCTATAAGGGTAACGATAACTCTAATGCTATCCTTATTTTGTTGAACACTTCCTTCTACTATAAAATTCGCTCCTAAAATTTCCCCTATTTTACTGGAGGTTATTATACTGTCTCTAAATATTTCTGAAGAGTTTTTTGATTTTACAGTAAGATTTTTAACTTTTGATAGATTGTCGAGCAATAAATAAGTCATCCCTTCTGCAAAGGAGAGACTATCCGTTTTTCCAAGTGTTTTAAATGGAAGAACCGCAATAGAGTTTGTTCTTTCTTTAATTTCAGAAGAAGGTAAATTACTGATTAGTAAATAAGCAGCAGCTAAAAGAAGAAAGCCACTAATACTAATTAAAACTCTATTTTTAAAAAAGAAATTTTTATTTTTAAATTCATCAATTCTCTTTTCCAAGTCACTCAAGCTTTTATTTTGAGCTTTGTACTCACCAGGAGTTATTCCATACTGTTTTCGAAATGTTTTATTAAAATAAGAAGGACTCCCAAAACCAACTTTATAGGATATTTCGGCAGCAGTAAAATCAGTTTCTTTAATTAATTTTGCAGCTACTTTTAATCTAACTTTTCTAATATATTGATTAACCGAAATGCCAGTAACAGACTTTACTTTTCTTAATGTTTGTGACGCACTTAAATCTAGGGAGGAAGAAAGGTCTCTTACCCCAAAATTTTCATCATCAATATTGCTCATAACAATATCATTTACTTGATCTAAAAAATTTTCACTCATTGGAAGTAAAATTTGGCTCCTATAAAGTTAGTCTTTTTTATTTATCTCTGTTTTATTGAATATTTAACGATAATAAAAATATGTGAAAATCAAATCAATTATTTTTTTTTAGCCCAAGCCCCCATTCTATCTGCAATCGATACTATTTTACTCCTTTCATTGTAAAATCACCTGCCTTTGCCGGCAGGCAAGCTCAGTCACTATACTAGACATCCGTCACGATCCAAACTTCTAAATTGGATGGCTTCTGAAGTATGGTTTTCAGTAATTTTTCAAATGGTGGTAAAATGATTTTTATATGAATATCGAACGAACTAGAAAAGACCCTAAAAACTTTCCTAAATAGCGTTGCTTCTCTGATGGGATGAAGTTACCGGTGCATCTGAATCAGTAATAAGTGAAATAAAGGGTTTTTAGTTAAAATATAATCTATATAAAATCTGCAATTTTCTGAAATGCATCTTCATCTTTGATGATATATTGCATTGCTCCTTTTTGTATAGACTGTGTTGCAGTTACATAACTCTCCTGACTTGAAAGCATAATTACTCTTATGTTATCCAAATGTTCATGGATGGTTTCTAATATTTCTAAACCGTTTGCTGCATCTTTATTAACTGTATTTAAGTAAAAGTCGAGAATTATAACATCCGGCTTCTCAAAAATATGCTTTAATAAATCTTCACCAGTATGATATATACTAATGTCATGATTTACATTTCTGGTTAAAAAATCTGACAATGCTTCCGTTAACATCTCGTCATCATCAACAATAAATATTTTTTTAGGTTCTCCTAGCTTCATTTTTTTTATTTTATAAGTTCTGTTAAATATACACTTTTTAACTATAATTTCTTAATTCATTTACAGCCTTTTCTATGTTGGTAATTAATTTCGACACCTCTTCTTTTATTAATTCTTCATCGAGGTTTTCTCTACATAATATTTCTATTGAAATTGCTAAAGTTTTTGTCTCAGCCATTCCCATCATCATAGATTTTGTTTTAAACCCATGCACATGATTTGCAACAACCTCAAAGTCATTATCTTCCAACGAAACTTTAATCTTTTCAATTACCCTTGGAGCGGATTTTAAAAACATATCTATATATTTTCTTATGCGTTCTTTATCTCCTTCACAAAAATTAGTGAGGTAAGTTAAATCTGTAATATCACCACTTGAAATTTCTGGCATATATTTTAGTGATGGCTTCTTTTTTTTCATTGGGATATTTAACACTTCAGCAATCTCACCAATTAGTTGATATGCTTTAAAAGGTTTTGGAATGTATGAATTCATCCCGGCGTCAATACACTTGTCAAGATCTGTTCTAAGAACACTTGCTGTTAGAGCTATAATGGGCGTGTCTTTTAAAGGGCTTTCAAAATTGTTTCGAATATATTGGGTCGCTTCAAACCCATTCATTACAGGCATCTGCACATCCATTAAAATAACATCAAAATTGTTTTTATTGACTAAATCTATTGCTTCCTGTCCATTAACAGCTTCTTGTATCTCTACATTTGCTTTCGATTTAAGTGTATCTCTAGCAACAATAATATTATATTCATTGTCATCTACTACTAATATTTTTAAACCATCTAAAATACTTCCATCGACAGTTTCATCTTTTGAATTACGTTCATTTAAACTTTCAATAGATCCCTTTTCGAAATTGATGACAAATGAAAATGTCGTTCCATAGCCTTCTTTACTTTCAATGTCAATAGTACTATCCATCATTTCAACTAATTGTTGTGAGATGCTAAGTCCCAAACCAGTACCTCCATATTTTCTGGTATAGGATGTATTTGCTTGCGAAAAACTCTCAAAAACAGCCTGAATCTTATCTTCCGGAATTCCAATTCCCGTATCAATAATATTAAATTGAACGCCTTCAGTCACCTTTCTCACTTCTAAAGTAACACTCCCTTTTAGTGTAAACTTTATGGCATTTCCCATTAGGTTGATCAATACTTGATTTAAGCGCATTGGATCGCCGATAACTATGTCGTTTACTTGAGAATCAACAATGGTTAATAACTCTAAGTCTTTTTCTTGAGCCCGGTGTTGAAGCATTTGCTGGACCTGCGCTACAGTATCTCTAATAGAAAAATCTATATTAACAAGCTCCATCTTTCCTGCATCTATTTTTGACAAATCCAAAATATCATTGATGATATGTAATAGATTATCCCCCGCTTTTTTAATACCATTTAAATAATACCTCTGTTTATCTCCTAAAGACATATCTAATGCTAGATCCGTCATACCCATTACCGCATTCATAGGGGTTCTTATTTCATGGCTCATATTAGCCAAAAAATCCTGCTTTATTTGTTCACTCTTCTCCGCTCGATTCTTTTCAATATTTAATTTTTTTCTGGATTTACGAACAAATCGCAATCGATTATACAATCCCAATGCCAATAAAAACACTAGTAAACCAATTAATAAAAAGAAGTTCTTTTCTTGATTTTTTTTACGTAAACCTTCTTCATAAGTTGTATTTAATAATTCTTTTTCTTGAGCCTGAGCAATACTATCTGCTGCTAGTTGATTATTAAATACAATGTTTTGAATTTCTGTTCTTGCTTTTACCTCTTTTTCATCATTTATTAATATTTGATATTCCTCAAAAGATTCAAGCGCTTCTTTATGTTTATTTAATTTTTTATTTACTTCATATAAACTTTTTAAAAGTCGTGAGTTAACTTCCACATTCAATCTTTCGCAATTTTCTTTACAATTAACACATTCTTCTAATGCCTTATTATAATTACCTAATCCAATATCTATTTGGCATTGATAGTTTTGAATTCTCAAACGATAATCTGGGGATTCAAAATTTTTAGTTACTGATTGGTATTCCTCCAAATACATAATAGCATCTTCGTATTGTTTCTCATCAATATATATCTGAATTAGGGCTGATGTACCTATAGAAGCATACGCTTCAAGGCCTAACTCCTTTGATAATTTTATTCCTTCTTTCCAATGTTCTATAGACTTGGGTATATTTCCCATGTCACTATAAATACCTCCCAAATTACCATTAGCTCCAGAAATACTCCGTTTTATTCCATACTTTTTACTATGCTGCAAATGCTCTAAATGATACTTTTCTGCTTGCTCCAAATCACCAAGTGCTCTAAAAATAAAACCTTGATATGCGATACTCCAACCTTCGTTCAAACTATCCCCAACAATATTGCAAATTTTCTGAGATTTTTGTAAAGACTTGAAAGCATTAGCGTAATCATCATAATCATAGTATAAAGAACCTAAATCAAGCAACTTCTTTGCATAAATGATACTGTCTTCTATATACTTAGCGAGTTCTAAACCTTTATTAAAATTTACAATGGCTTTATCATTATCTTCTTTTTCAAAATATATTTCTCCAATTAGCGTATGTGCTTCAATTTTATATTTTAAATTTTTCTTTTGCTCAGCATAATTGAGCATTTTATTAGCTAGAATAAGTGCACTATCTGTTTTTCTTTCCAGGTAATAATCGTCTATTAAAATATTCATGGCTCGTAACCTATTACCAACATCACATTTTTCATTATACCAAATCTCCCGTAGAGAATCTGCTTTTTTTTGAGCATTACTTGTGTAGGAAAATAATATTGAAAAAAATATTAAAAGAAAAAATTTCATTCTTATTTTGATTAATGCTTATGAAATTACTGAAAATATTAGAATTTAGCTAACAAGTCGGAATATACCCACAGTCAGTTTATAAGAAGATTAGCCCAACCACCCATCCCGATCCAAACTTCTATATTGTATGGCTTCTGAAATATGATCACCAGTAATAGAAACTGAAGCTTCTAAATCGGTAATGGTGCGTGATACTTTAATTACAAAATTTCATTATGAGAAGATTAAATTATCTGTAGGTCTTCAAACAAAAGACTTATTTTTATATATGTTATTGGCTGCTTTTTGTTTTTTTTTTACCAAAGCTACAAATCAAATCATTAAACATAAAAAAAGTGCAAGTATTCACTTGCACTTCAATTTCCTTCTTAGCGTTTAAAAATTTCTATTTTTTATTTATTTCAGCTAATACTTCTTCAGTTGTAAAAACATGGCTTGCGATCATTCTAAAATTAACTAAAGCTGCTTCATAACCATTTATTCCCGGTAGAATAGCAGCTGCTGTAGCGTCTTTTACAACTGACACTTCAAATCCATTCTCCACCAATTCTCTCATATGAGATTCGGTACATAGGTTTGCAGACATTCCAGCTAATATAATTTTACTATACCCATGTTTACGTAATTGCAATGCTAAATCGTTAGACTCAGGACCATAAAGCTTGTGTGGACTTGTTACTATTACATTCTCACCATCAATATATTTCTTATAATTATCTAACCAATCTGCTCCAGAGCCTTCAAACTCTTCGACTGTTAATGCACCTTTTCGATCAAACATGGTAATCTTATGCATTAAAACTTCTAAAGACCCTTCAAATTCCCAAGTGTGATCATGTTTGTAATAATAGTGTGGAGAAATAAATACTGTAATGTTTTTCTCTTTTGCAATTTTAAATAATGCCTCAATATTGTCTACTGTGTTGTTTGCTGTGACACTTTCTCCAACAACACCCCACGTTACACCATTTGGGCTTAAAAAATCATTTTGTGGGTCAGTTATTACGATGGCTGTATTTTCATCTACTGTAAATCCAGGATCTGGCAATTGTGCTAACATATTTGTTACACTTGATACTACTAATACTAATGTTAATACTAAATTTTTCATTGTCTTAAGGTTTTAATTAATTCTTGCTAATATTCATTACCGTTTTTTCTCCCAGGGAGTCTTCTATATAAACTTATTTAAATGTACAATTCATACCTTGCGCTTTTAACTATATTAATATCAATTAGTTAAAAGAAGTGTTTTCTGTGTCAAACTGCTCAATTTTACCAAAATTTAAAAATATAATGCATAAAAAACCCTCCTACAAACGTAGGAGGGTTTTAAAATCTAATTAAATTATATATTATTGCTTAATAATCTGCAATACAATAGTATTATTATCTACAGTTACTCTAACAAAGTAATTCCCAGTTGGAAAAGCTGAAAGATCTATTTGAGTAGTATTTGTATTTGTGGTTTCAGAATACAAGGATTGCCCTAAGATATTCAATACCTCTACAGAAGAAATAACAGATGCTACTTCTACATTTAAGATATTAGAAGTTGGGTTTGGATAAGCTATAAAGCTGTTTTCAAAATCATTATCTGTTATCGATAGAGGCTTGTTACAATCATAAACCATTATTTCATCTAGCCCCCAACCTACTAATCCATAACAACGATCTGTACCTACCTCGAATCTAAATTGTATTGTTGAGTTGGACACTACTCCAATGGTAGCTAAATCTATAACGCTGGTTCCCCAATTTAATATACTAGCAGCACCAGGATTCATTGCTGTAAAACCAGGTTCTCCCGATAACGGATTTTCGCTTGTTGTTAATTCACTATAATTATAGGTGTTTTCAGTAAAGGAAGAAGACTCAATTAAGTTCCAATCACCTCCGTCTATACTATACTTGATGTTAGCACCATCCCGTCCTTCTTCAAAATAGATGAGGTGGTTAAATGCCATTTCAAATATAGGATATTGACTATCTGGCATTGTAATAACTGGGCTGGTTAACCTAATAATACCTTCTTGCCCACCAGTCGAACAGTTTGCATAATTTCGTGCGGGCCCATAGGCAACATTTCCTTCTCTATTAGCTTCTACAGGGTCATTAAATATTAGCCAACCTCTGGGTATCCAGAGGTCTGGATTTACGGGTAACTGTTCAAAAGTCCAATCTCCAAATCCCTCTTCCCAATCTTCAAAAAATATAGGGTTTGATGTTGCTGCTTCACACAATTCATTAATCAAAGGTTGTAATATAGTCTCATAACATTCTGAAGGTATGTCACCCCTTAATTCTGTTGCCAGTAAAACGTTGGTAAGTTGCGTAAGATCATTAACCGTAATCATTTCCCCAGAAGGTCCTTTTGGCGCATCTGTAGATAAACCTTCTAAATTGACACCTATTAAATCTGCACCTGAAGCTTCTATTGCATCGGCAAAGGGTATAAAACCGCTAGTTTGTGTTAAATATTGGCTCTGTGCTCTCCAAAAAATATGAGCAGCCTTTGTAAAACCAATTCCAGTAATGGTTTGTCCGTTATAATCACCCCCGTCCACTAATAATACGTAAGTATGATTAATAACACCAGAGTTGGTGTGGACTCCTCCATTGTCTCCACTTGAACACCTGAATTCGTCATCACTTACTTTACCAGGGTCGTCATTACAAGTTGGATCCCATAAATCACGAAGACCTGGACTCCACACAGTATCTTCACCATTCATCCATCGGTCGGAGCTTAAACATTCGGTTCTTAGAGATAAATCTTCTCCTTCATCTTCGTAACCATTTATTAAATCTATAGTTTCTCCCCAAATATCTGAATATGCTTCGTTGATGGCTCCAGATTGCCATAAATAAAGTAATCCACTCGTATATTCAGTGTAAGCATGCCCCCATTCGTGACCTATAATATCATCTGAAGCTGTTCCTTCACAAAAGTTGACCGTTTCGCCATTCCAATTCGCATTTGGACAGTATCCTGGAGCACTTAAATTATTTATTACTCGCATTGGTATATCTGCACCATTATATGAAACATAGCCAAAAGCATTCTTAAAAAAATTATAGGTATGCCCAGAGACAACGACTTCATTTTGTTGCCAAATGTCGAGTGATCCCGGAAACGCATCACCCTCTTGCCAAACAGTATTTGAAGTATCACCTTCGTATATAGTACGATCTATCGCATGGGCGATACCGGTATATTGTTCTACTATGCTACCTTCGTGAGCATCTACAAAAATATACTCCCTAACATCCAATTTATTACCAACTTCAATTTTATATACCAAATGATTTGCTCCACGATATCCTTGGGTGATCCCTTTTTGGAATACATACAATGTGTTTTCGTTTACACTTAAAGGCACACCAGAAAAATTGATGTTTTGGTTGTATATGGTTTCAAGTGCAATAAACGAAACCTGAGATGGGCTTAAACTTGGGATTGGATTTACTTTAATAACTGGATTATAGTTTCCGTTAATGGCGGTGAGCTTTTCATTCGTATTGAAATGAAAAATAAGTTTCCCGTCAAAAACAGGAACTCCATGATATACCTGAGTTAAAACAACCCGTTTTAAACCATATTGATCTGTTTCAGCTTTTTGAGGAATAAAAGATTCTGTTACCATTTCTAAATTATAAATGCCTTTGTAGTTTTCTAAAAAGGTTATTGACTTATCAATAACGGTATTCCCTTGTAGTTCTATAGGATTGGTGTGTGGAAATTTAACAAATTGTGCAATTCCTGAATTTTTATTTACAGTGATTACGGCTCCGGTTTGTTGGGTTAAAGCATCGATCGATGTTTTAACATTTTGAGCAAATGTCTGAACAAATAAGCAATTCATGGAAAACAATAAAAAAACTAAAATTAATAAAGTTGAATTTTTCATAATTAAGGTGTTTTAAATAATTAACAATAATTGAGACATGATGTCTTCGTTATTAAAAGTTTAATGATTAATATATAAATAGTAGAAATTCAGATGTTTTAAATAATGATTAATCAATTCTATCATTATCCACTACCACAAATCCGGGTTTATGTACCTCGTCATACCCCTGAGAAGACCAGATACGGTGGTTTGGCGGGTATACGTTACATAAAGACATGGAACGAGGTGATGCAAAGATCCTCATCGAAGAAATTTTGTCGATACCACTAAGTCCTTCATTGGCATTATCAATTACTTTAAAGTAAAATCTCCAGAATATTCCAAAAGGTGGTGGATCACCTGTTACTTCAACAACCTGTGTAATAAGCCCTCCGTACATGGCTACATTATCTATAACGGTTACACATTCTGTTTCCATAATAAAATGAAAGCTATAACTGGGTGTGGTCATTTGTATTTCAGCACTACCTCTGCTTCCATTTGCATCCCTAGTTCCATTCCAAGTGATCAATAAAGGATTTCTATTAGGTGGATTATAAAGCCCGTTGGTGAATCCATACCCTCTAGGATCTGTTGTATTAGAATAAGGATTGTTGTCTTTTACATCTATTTCCATGGTTTCCCAGATACTTTTTCCTTGATATTGTTTAGATACATAAACAATATCATTGGTTTGTTCTTCAAATTGTTCTACAGATTCTTCTTTACTACATGAAGTAAGTAAAATAAATCCTAGTGCGAATAATAATGTTAAATTTTTCATGATAAGGTGTTTAAATAGTTAACAATTCTAAAAGACACGATGTCTTCGATTTCTATTGTAAACATAGCAAACACCCCATATTAGTCATTGTATTAAAATTTCAATTCATGGTATTTTTTGAGCATTTCATTGTAATATTATTCCATTGAGAAGAATTGAATGCCAAATCATTATTGGCCGGCTTAAAAGATGAAGAATTTATGACTAAAAATAGATCTAAAAAAAGCTAGGATACGATATGCAATAATCAGAATATAAAAAATAGTTATACCAATGAGAAAAAACCTGAAAGATTAGGTATAGAAAACCAAATGGTTTAAAGTAGTTTGGGTTAGTGAAAAGAGATGTAAACTATTTGTTTACTCCCCAGTAACAGGTAAATAATTTTTTCTTAAAAAGGCTTTAAAGCGATCTTCATTGCGATAAGGATCAAATTCTTTTTCGTTAATAGCTAATATTATAAAACGGACCCCTCCTATATTTTCCAAATTATAATACATGGAGTCTCGATCTCCTAAAATGGCATGAATTCGGGCTTTTGTAGGATAAAATTCACCTTGATTTTGCGTTCCCCAAGGGTGCCTTTTATTCATGCTATCCACCTTTTTTCTGTCATCAAGTTGCGCATAGGTGATTGTCTTTTCTAAATACTGATTTGTAAAGAGACTGTCCTTTAATACTTCATGCGCTTTTTGATACTCTTCTTTATGGTAGTAAAAATGCCATAATTGGTTTAATTGTGACCTTTCATTAACGTTCGATCTAAAATTTTCAGATTGCATTAATTTTTTACCCTCCTTGTAACTTTTACCTTCTACTAATCTAGAAATATAGGTACTTAGAAATAAAGTATTTAATGAATCTATTTCAAAGGATTTTTTGAAATAAGTAATAGCAGTAGTGTCATCATTTAAAATATTATCATATACTATTCCTAGAATATAGAATAACAAAGCATTTTTTGGTTCCTTTTTAATTTCCGTTTTTAATAAAGGAATCAAGCTAGTCCAATCCTTATTTTTAAGGGCAATTATAATATATTTATAATAAGTATTAATTTCATTATTTTGCAAATATGCTGTCTTTTTATGGTGTTCTTCCGCTTCTTTTAGTTTGTTATTAATGGTTAATGATACTAGTAAATTACGGCTTGTAACACTGGATAACGGATCTAACTGAAAGGCAATCCTATATTGTTCCAAAGATTTTTTGAAATCGGGATTTGGCTTGTAACGAAAATAAACTCCCAAGTTTATTCTGGATTGGGCAATATTCGGATTAATAGAAATGGTCTTTTGATAATATTCTCTAGCTTTATCCCAGTCTACATAACATAAAAGATCTCCTTTCACCATCCATGCTTTGAAATTATTAGAATCGATCTGCAAGGCCTTATTTGCATAATATGCCGCTTTATCTCTAGCCTCAAAAGGATCAATTGTAAAAACATGATATGCTGACAATAAAATATAAGAAAAAGCTATTTCTGCGTAAGCCTCATCGAAAGTAGAATCTAAGGCGATGGCTTGTTTGTTGATTTCAATATTTAATTTTAGATCTTTTAATCTTCTGCTGCCATTGACCAAACGCCCTTTTAAGTGCAGGCTATAGGCTTCCATATTCTCAGTTGGATACTTCTCAAGGGCAACTACTTCCTGAGGGTTTAAGGTAATCTTCAGTTGTTTCATTACTTCTTGGGCCACATTATTTTGAATGGTAATTACATTATCGAAATTTTCATTGTACTCTTTAGACCATACATGCTCATCATTGGAGTCTATTAACTGTGCAATGATCTTGATCTTATCCTCAAATAAGGTAACGCTCCCTTCTAGAATATAAGAAACCCCCAGTTCTTTTGCAATTTCAGGAATTTGCTTGTCGGTATCTCGATAGGTGGAAGAAGAAGTAAAAGATATTACAGATAAATCCTTCATTTGTGATAAGGAGTGTATTATATTATCGGAAACCCCATCAGAAAACCACTGTGTATCATCTGGACTCAAATCCTTAAAAGGTAGCACTGCAATTGAATTTGATAGTTTGGTGTCTTTGGAGAACATTTTGTCGTTTAGAAAATAACCGATCACAACAACCAACACTAAGGATAAAATATAAAGTGCCTTTTTTTCGGTGAAATTAGTTTTTGGCTGTTTTGCAGTTTTTTTAGCGGCCAATTCACTCAATGTAAAACTTTGAGTTTTATATTCACCAGGCGTTATACCATAATATTTAACGAATTTTTTGTTAAAATAGGAAGGACTACCAAACCCCACTTGATAGGAGATCTCAGCTATAGTAAGATCGGTATTTTTGATCAATTTGGCGGCTTTTTCCAGTCTTAGTTCTCTAATATACTGGTTGACCGATTTGCCTGTAATGGATTTTACTTTCCGCAAGGTTTGAGAATAACTTAAACCTAAATTAGAAGCGAGTTTACGTACTCCGAATTTTTCATCGGATATATTGCTCATAACAATGGCACGTACCTGATCTATAAACTTTTGACTCATAAGAATTAAAAATTTAACTCCTCTAAGTTAGGGTTTTTATAATAAAGACAATTAAGCCGTATTTTTATGTTATCATAGAATAGATTACTCTAGCCAACCATCCCGATCCAAACTTCGATACAATTCCGAAAAAAACAGGAAGCACTCAGTGCCCTGAGTTCCTGACGCAGGAAGGAGTATCGAAGGGTACGCAAAAGACTACCCCAACCAACCATCCCGATCCAAACTTCGATACTGTATGGCTTCTGAAATATGATTGCCAGTAATATTTTCTGAAGCTTCTAAATCGGCAATCGTGCGTGATACTTTTAAAATGCGATCGTATGCTCTGGCTGAAAGATTTAATCGTTCCATAGCCGTTTTTAAAAGTTGCAAAGATGCAGCATCCAACTTACAAAAGGCTCGAATTTGCTTTACGCCCATTTGAGCATTATAATGAACTGTTTCTGAATCTGAAAATCGTCCCGATTGCAATTTTCTGGCTTTGGTGACCCGTTCTCTAATAACAGTACTTAGCTCTCCCCTACGCTCGTCACTTAACTTCTCAAAAGGAACTGGAGTGACTTCTATATGAATGTCAATACGATCTAATAAAGGCCCTGAAACTTTTCCTAAATACCGTTGCATTTCTTGAGGTGATGAGGTCATTGGCGAATCGGGATCGTTAAAATAACCACTGGGGCTGGGGTTCATACTTGCAACCAACATAAAACTGGAAGGATAGGTCACTGTAAATTTTGCTCTAGATATAGTAACCTCTCTATCTTCTAAGGGTTGCCGCATTACTTCGAGTACTCCTCTTTTAAACTCTGGTAATTCGTCTAAAAACAAAACACCATTATGAGATAAGGAAATCTCTCCGGGTTGTGGATAAGCACCGCCTCCCACAAGTGCTACGTCTGTGACTATTGATAATGTGTCCTACATTAAATATTGATTGATGTGATTTTATTAAAACATAAATAATATTTTACTATTTATAATGATTATAAATTATAAGTATTGATTGTCAGTCACTTACAGGTGTCACAATTAATAACAAAAAGATAGGGTAACTCGTTTTAATTACAGTTGAATGTGTTACTGCAATTACCCTTGGTGTATCTAATAATTAACAATAGAAAATATGAACAAAATAGGAATTGAATACGGCAAATGGTTAGGTCAAATGGATTGGAATTATTTAGCAACCATAAGACCTCATTACTCAATATCACCAATAGCAAGTGACAGAATGATGAGAAGTTTAATTAAATACCAAAATATTGATAGGATATTCTATGCATTAGAAAAAGATAGGAATTGCAATATGAACCACGTTCACTTGATGCTTAAAACAAACAATGATTTAGATGGGGATAACCTTGCTAAACAGTTACACCTTAATCCTAAAGCAGTAGGATATTTCGATGAGGTTAATTCTCCTGAAGCAATAAGTTTCTATTGTACAAAGAACATAACTAAATCACATTCACATTATGACCTACTAACAAGCTATTAATTTAATTATATAACCCAATGAAAACCGAATAACAAACGAAATTAAAACGATATGGCACGATTTGAAAAAGGAAATAGCAAAGGTGGTAGAACTAAAGGTAGTAAGAATAAAAACACGCAAGCAATACGAGATGCTTATCAGTTACTTATTGAAGAAGCATTGCCAAAGCTAAAAGAAGATTTAAACTCGTTAGACCCAAAAGAACGGTTAAGAATGATAATAGATTTGAGTGGTTATGTTATACCAAAACTGAAAGCTATAGAAAGCACGTTTGCTGGAAAAGAAGACATAACTATTGACTTTAACGACGGCAAAGAAGTTATAAATATATTACCAGTAGAATGGGTAGAATAATACGTTTAACAAACACGAATTAAACAGAAATGGGATTTGAAAAAGGAAATTCATTAGGAGGTAGAACCAAAGGGGCTAATGACAAAACTAATATTGAAGTACGCAAATTATTTACTTTGATATTAGAAGCTAATGTCGACCAGATACAAGAAGATTTAGAAATGATAAAGAAACCTGAAACGAGAATTAAACTATTGCTTGACTTAGCTAAATTTTGCCTTCCTACTCTTAAATCGGTAGAAGCTACGTATGAGGGTAAAGATGTTAATATTATAAATTTAGGTAATGGTGTAAACCCTGAAATAACACCCGTATCAATAAACTTCACACATAGAGCAGATGAGTAAAGAAATAAAAAATATTGAAGATCTATATAAATTTATTTTAGATAATGATTTAACTCCTGACGAAACAAGAGAATTATTACAAACCACGCTAAGAATATGGATAAGTGGTGAGTATGAAAAAGAAACCTTAGTGGATATGTTAAGAGCGTTTTTAAATAAATATCCTGTAAGAGATGAAACCAGACCTTTGTTTTTAGATGTAGATATTGATAAGGTTAAATTAACAGACTTTGGATATAAATCACTAATTAAAAAAGAAGTTAAATCTTAATATTTATAATATGAAGAGATTAAATACTACAGATAAAATAATGCTTATTATGTTTATACTTGGAATAGTATTTTACATAATTATATATACTTTGGAAACACTCTTTTTTAAAAATTAGGGTTTTTCTTATTGAAACTTAGGGTTTTCCCTTTTTAATTTATGAATAGTAATAATACCTTAGTAAAATATTTAATCGATTTGGAGATTTCGATTTATAATATTTCTAACTACCCAATTAACAAGAAAGTCATTATTAATTTAATGGCTTTTTTTTGAGTTTTCCGTAAATTATAATTGATAAGTGTATTTAATTTTGACCTGACATTTATCATATTGAAACAGAAACAATTAAACTAATTTTAACACCCCTTGACATTACCTGTCATATTATAAAACTAAAGCATCTCTTAATTTTGCATTATTAATTAATTTAAAACCAAAGATTATGAATAAAAAATCATTAGATATATCTGAAATGACAGATAGAGAACTTCAAGAATCCATTGCAAAAAATCTTAGAATTGTAACTCAAAAAAGCAAAAGCACTAATGGGTGGTTAACTTTTATAGGATTAATGTTTGTTTTAAGCATTATAGCAAGTATATTTTTAATTTCTCAAGCGTAAGCTATGAAAAGATTATTGATAGTATTAATAGCAGTCTTAGGATTTGCGTCCTGTGAAAATATAGAGTCAAGCCCTTATGAATTTTCAATAAATGCAAAAAATGGTGCAGATGAAAAGAAAGAAGTGAAATTTAATGTCACCCCATTTATTGTAGATAGTCTGAAAATTAGTAAAACTACCTTAATAAGAATGGCAAGTGATGCAGCACGTTATGCTGATTGGAATGTAAAGAATAAACTTACCTATGATTTTAATGAAAATGAGCTTGTAGGTAATATGATTTTTTTAAATGATGATAATATCACGATATCTATTAAAGGGAAAGCGTCTAATTCGTATGGTGTTCCTGGAGAAATTACATCTTTTATTTATTTTGATATTGAAACTAAAGAAATGATTACAGACGAAAACCAATTTCCAAAAGTTGATTCACATGAACTATAATGCGTTGTTTATTTTTTTAAATACAACCTCTAATTATTAACTGGTAACTCTATAGGTAATAACTCTAAAATTATAGTTGGTTTACTTCCATACGAGTATCAAAGGTTTGCTTTTCTGTTAGATGCTATTATGCTGAATTAAATATAATAATTATATATTAGTGGTGGAAAATACTAACTCCCAAAATTAAATTTACTCCCACTTTAATTTATTTGATATGGGTTTTGTATTGTTTTTTTTACAAAATTGATAAAGTCATCAAAAGGTACGATTATCCCGATACAGAAATCGACAAAAGTTACCTTTAGTAATGGTATAACAAGTTAGGCATAATTAAAAAAATGGAATACAAACCTTTACATCAGGCAGGATTCAAAGATATTTCTGAGAGCGAACTTAGAGATATATTTGTTACACCATTTGAAGAGCCAACAAGAAGAGAATATTTAATGACACGATTTGAAGCTCTTCTTGATAGATTTAAAGAAGCTGGAATATCTTCAGAAGTTTGGATTGATGGTTCTTATTCAACTGAAAAACCCGAGCCAGGAGATATTGATATGATATTTTTTATTGATGGTATTGAAGCAAATAAATTGGATGCAGATAAAAAAAGGATATTAGCTGAATTAAATGATAGAAATATATCCTCAATTAGATACAATTGTGATATTTTTATTGTTCCAAACCATGACGTTAACGGAAGAAGTTATTGGAGAGGATGGTTTGGGTTTTCTAGAGATGAAGAACCTAAAGGCATAATCCGATTAAGCATTTAATATGAATTTAATAGGAAGAGTTAGTCGAAATATAGAACAGCTAAAGGAACTAATAAGTTCTGTAAGTGCTGATATTGCAAAAGATCCTGATGATTTTTCGCTTAGTTTAAAATATAATTCCTTAAAAAATCAATTAGAAGATTTACAACATCAGTTATATCAAGAAAACCTAAAACGTGAAAAAGAAATTATACAAATTAGATTAATTGGAAGTACTGCGAATTTTGGAACTTTGCCTTTAGATTTTGTTAGTGGCATTACATATAATTTTTCTAAATCCTTACATAGTACTTCAAGATATTTGCAATTTGGAAAAAAAGGAGGAAAAAAAAATGAAAAAATTATAAAAGAAACTATTGACTTAAGATTAGAAAATATAGGTAGAGGTTCTACAATATTTTATATCTCTGGTAAAACTTCCCCTAATCTTTTTGGAGAAAGTATTTTACAAAATAGCTTAGAGAATACTTTTGATTTATTTAATTCCCAAACACCTGATGATGTTACAGAGAACATATCAAATGTTGGAGGGAATAGTTTGAAATTTATTTCCAAATTTTTAAAAGAACTAACCAATGATGATTTAGAATGTGATTTAAAATGGAATAGTCCTGATGACAGAGAATTTATTTGGAAAGGGGAAAAAGAAAATATTTTAAGTTTATATAACACCATTAATAAAATGGAAATTTCAGAACCTGTAGAAATTGAATTCGAAGGAGAGTTAATTACTATTAGTGCAAAAGGGAAATTTGAAATATTTACACTTGACAAAAAACTATTATATGGAAATTTTTCAACCGATTTATTAAAAAAAATGGAAGAATTTCATATTCGAGATTATTGCAAAGGAACAATTTCTAAGACTATAATTTACAACCCATTAACGGATAAAGAGAAAATTGAATATAACTTGATATCAATAGAATAAAACTATGTACAACTTTTAAAGTATACCCATAAACAATACACTAAAACCACCCTATTTTATTGAATAGTAAGTGTATTATTTGCACACGTTAAAAATGGTACATATATTTGCAATATGAAAACTATAAAATACATAAGGGTATCCACAACAGAACAAAACATTGAAAGGCAAGAAACATCCGCTAACACGCTTATTGATAAGTGTAGTGGCTCTATATCGTTTAAAGAGCGTAAGAGCGGCTCAAAACTGCTTAAAATGGCTAATAACGATGAGGTTAATACTATTAAAGTTCACAGTATTGACAGACTTGGAAGGAATACACTTGATATACTAAATACGATCCAAACACTTACAGATTTAGGTGTTAATGTGGTTAGCGAGAAAGAAGGATTATCTACTCTAATCGATGGCAAAGTAAACCCTACAAGCAAACTAATAATAAACATATTAGCAACCTTATCAGAGTTTGAACTCAATATGATTAAAGAAAGACAACGTGAGGGAATTGCTAATGCAAAAGCTAAAGGAGTTTATTCATCTAATGGAGGTAATAAGCAAAATGAAACCGCTAAAGAGTTTCTATCCAAAAGTAAGAACGCTAAATGCTTAAAGGAACTAAGGAACGGAAATAGTATAAGGCGTTCAGCATCTATCGGGGGTGTATCTAATACAACCGCTCAAAAGATTAAGAAACTAATGCTAGAAAATACTAACCTCTAAGTTGCAAATTTATCCCATAAATTATCTGCATAGCTTCTTAGTTCCTTATTGTTCATTTTTTTAGTCTTATCTGATAATGGCATTATGTACTTATTACAAACTTCAAATATTACATTGTAGCTTTTATCTATTAAATATACTTCTTCATCAAATTCTGGAGTAACAGTAAAGTTATAAGTAAATCTTAATCCGTATAAACCATTTTTATAAAAAACATAAATCTCTCTAATATACTTTTGAATGATTTCTCTTTTTTTATTAAAAGAAGCACCGCTATAAATTTCGTTTAAATCCTTAATCTCGTTTTCTTTATTAAGGTCAATATCTACATAATAACTTTCATCATCTAAAAGGTTTCTAAGTCTTACTTGAAGGTCTTTTTTAGTTATTTTAAGTTGCCGCATTTGAGATGCTATATCACTATCATCTATATCGTCAAGTAAAGCTAATTCGATTGCTCTTTTACGTCGTTTCTCGTTCTCTTTAATGTCTACTTCAATTAGTCTTATATCGGCTCTAATTTGCGTTAATTTACTTTCGCTATCGATATCTTTAAAAAAAGCATCAGTTAACTTTAATAGTTCTTTTTCAATAAAGAACCTATTCCAAACAAAATCTTCTATTACATCAATATTTATACTTCTATTACCACAGTTTTCAGTCTTGTAACGTTTAGAACAGCACATATAATAATTATCTTTTTTGTTTACACGTGTACGACCGTAATAATTTCTATCACATTTAGCGCATCTAATAATACCTTTTAATAGATACTTATGAGTTACTACCTTACCACTATTGTTTCTATTAGCTTTTAGATTATCGTTTACTTGTTGCCAATAATGGGGAGTAATTATATTAGGTGCTTCATACACTCCACTTTTTAAATGCCGTTCGCCTTTATAGATAGGGTTTTTTATAATATTCCGAATAGTATTTCCTGACCATCTAATGTCCTTTTTTTTAGTAGTTGTTGATCTACCATATTTAGTAGTTGTTAAAGTTCCAGTACCAATTTGATTATAACGTGTAAGTGTTCCTTTTTTGTTTAATATTTCGGCAATCTTATTTGTGCCTTTACCCTCTAAACTCATTTGAAAGATATCTTTCACTATTTCAGCTTCAGTACCTTGAACAACTATATATCTATTTTCAGAAGTATATCCATAAGGGCTAATACCGTGAGCCTTACCTTCTTTTGCATTGTCCTTTAAAGCCTTCTTTGTTGCTCTTGATTGTAAGTTTGCCTGATATTCACTTAATTGAGAAAGTACACCAGATAACAATAATGTTGAAGGGTCATTAAAATCAAGTTTTTCCTTATCTCCAAAGTAAACATCTACATTCTTTTTTTTAACCGCATCAATAAATATAGCATAGGTAAGGTTGTTTCTTGATAATCTATTTTGGTTACGCATCCAAACACGCTTAATAGTACCTTCTTCAATGTCTGTAATCAGCTTTAATAGTTGAGGTCTATCTACAATATCTAATGTACCACTTACCCCCTCGCCTTCATTATAAACATTAAAATCAAATTTAAGTTTCTTAGCAAACCTTTTACCCTCTCGAAGTTGGTTATTAATGGAGTTACTTTCTTCATCCTCTTTTGATAATCTTGTGTAAATTCCCAGCATTTTTTTGTTAATAACTTTTTGTTTAACCAACTATTTATGAGTTAATTAAATTGTTACATTTATGTAAAGGTAATAAATAATAATGAAAGTACACATTATATTATATAACATCCGAAATTGTATGATGAGGACTTCTAAAGGGTCGAGAACTCATCACACCGCCTTTTTTCATGGTGCGCCCTGCTACACTATGAATCTTGGTTGTTTCTAATGCTTCGCCCAAAGTCATTGGAGGTAAAATACTGGGTAGGCGTTTTGCTAACATGGTTTTTCCAGACCCTGGAGGGCCGATTAGGATTATATTATGCCCTCCTGCAGCGGCAATTTCCATGCAGCGTTTAATGGACTCTTGGCCCTTCACATCTGCAAAATCGAATTCAGGGTTTTCCAAGTGGTTGTAAAATTCTGCTTCAATATCTACAATGGTTTCTTCTAGTGCTTTGTTTTCATTAAAGAAATCCATGACTTCTTTTATGCTATTTACTCCAAATACTTCAAGCCCATCCACTATAGCAGCTTCTTTAGCATTTTGTTCCGGTAAGATAAAACCTTTAAACCCTTCTTCTTTTGCTTTTATCGCTATGGGTAAAGCTCCACGAATGGGCTGTAAAGTTCCATCCAAAGAAAGTTCACCCATAATAATATAATCGTCTAAAGGATTTTTTTCTTCTATCTGTCCTGTAGCTACCAAGATTCCCATTGCCAATGTTAAATCGTATGCAGAACCTTCTTTCCGCATATCTGCAGGCGACATATTTAAGATTAATTTTTTACCGGGAATTTTATAGCCATTGTTCTGAAGTGAGGCAGCAATTCTATAGTTACTTTCCCGAATGGCATTATCGGGCAGTCCAACCAAATGATAGCCAATTCCTTTATCTACGTTTACCTCAACGGTAATGGTGGTAGCTTCCACACCAAATACAGCACTCCCATATACTTTTGTAAGCATAATTTATTTTATAAAAATAAGGGAGTTAATGAAAGATGAAGGTAATAAAAATATTTTAGGGTTAAAATTATTTATTCCATTGTATTAATATATCATGATTACTTTCAAGATTATTAAACTCATGTCCGTTTCCTTCTTTTACAAACACAATCGATCCAGGAGAAACTTGTATGTCTCCATCATCGGTATGAAATAAACTAGATCCTCTAGTAATAATGTTTAGTTCATCAAAATCATGTTCTAAGCGGCTATCACCACCTAAAATTTGTGGAAGCATATATAAGCCAAATATTACCGATTCTTGATTTAAAAAGGGATTCCAAACATTAGAATTAGGGTTACGAGGGGCTTCCATTTGTTCCCAAGTATATTTTAAAAATGGATTGGAACTTTGAGGGGTTTCCTGTTTTAGTTCCGTACGAATTATTTTGGCATTTGAAGTTATAGAGGTGATACTTCTATTATAATTAGCAGCAACATATACCGCCATTTCATTTTCTATGAGTACTTCAATTCCTTCAATATTCATAATTCCTCCTCCTTCAAAAAAATAATAAACCTGATCTCTGTTTGGGTTTGTGTTATGTAATGCTCCTCCAATGCTTAACTCTATATAAGTACCAGACATAGTGGATTCATTTAAAAAAAGTAATTCCGAAATTCCAAGATCTTCTAACTGACTAGATAAATCGCTTACAGTATACGCTATAAGTGTACTTGTTGTAACATTAATAGCAATATTTTCACTATCAGAGATGGTATCTACTGTTGCTGTTATTTCAATTTGACCTTCAGAAATAATTCTTAATACACCTTCATTAGTAATTGTTGCTATAGAAGTGTCACTACTCTCCCAAGTTATAGATTGATTTTCTAATATATCTCCTTGCATATCTTTTATAGTTGCAGAAAGCTGAAAGGTTTGGTTCAAGGCTCCAGTATAACTACTTTCAGACTCAATTTCTATACTATGAGGATCTGTATTTATTACAATAAGTGCTTCTGAATCATCTGAACCACAGGAAATAAAAATAAATAAAACAAGAATCAGTAAAGAGTTCTTTATAACACAAAATTCTGTTTTCATATCTGTTAGTTTATAATCATTTGAAGATAATAAAAAAATCAATAGCATTTTAAATGAAAACACAAGGCATAAAAAAACCCCTCAACAAAAATTGAAGGGTTTTTTAAATTATTATTTAACTAATTGCTATTGCTTAATAATCTGCAATACATTAGTACTATTATCAACAGTTACTCTAACAAAGTAGTTCCCAGCTTGAAAAGCGGAAAGGTCTATTTGAGTTGCAGTTCTATTTGTAGTTTCAGAATATAATGTTTGTCCTAAAACATTCATCACTTCTACAGAAGAAATAACTGATACTGCTTCAATATTCAACATATTTGTTGTTGGATTTGGGTATGCAACTAATCCTTCGATTTCAAAGTCATTTACACCTAGAATCCCTGCTACAGTAAAACTGTGTACTTCTGAGAATTCACCATCTGCACAAATTGAATTTGGTTTCACTCTCCAAAAATATTCTGCTCCTTCAGTTACTCCAAGGATTAATACATGAGGTAAGACTGTTGTTTCCCAAAAAGATAAAACAGCAAAATCTGCATGTCTACTCAATTCAAATTCATAATTATCAATAGAGCTATCTCCTGATTCCCATTCAAATTCTATTACAACTGGTAAATCTACCGCATCATCTTGAGGATAAGTAAGCCCAATATCTGGAACATTTGTACTTAATACTCTTAAGGTTACATAAACATTAACAGCCTCTGAAGATCCTTCTGCAGTAATAGTAATAGGATAATCTCCTGGAGGTAAACTATCAATTCCGTCTACAGTTAATACCGAAGTTCCTTCAGCACTTAATGACGTTGGACTTAAAGTTCCAGTAGTACCTGATGGTAGATTAGAAACTGAAAAATCAATAGTATCTGAGAAACCATCACTAAATCCTAAATCGATATCGAAAGTTGCACTACCATCTACAGCACAAGCTTCTTTAATTCCATTATGACTAGAAGCAGTAAATTCTTCTTTATTTATTCCTGTTACAATTAAAGAAAATGCTTGCACATCGTTTGATAAAGCAATTCCTTTATGAGAAACTTGGATAATATATTCTCCTGCTGCTCCAGCTATCTCAACTTTTTCAACATTATCTACTAGATTATCACCTGTTGTTGCAGGAGCAGCATAATTAGCTACATCTAATTTCCAAGGAAAATAAGTAGATCCACCATCTTTAGATACTCTTATATCAAGATCGTTTATTAATCTAGGCTCTGGATTGTCATGGTTTATAGAACCTCCTGTTAAAATATTAGCTGGTAAATCTGTCCATGTAATTGAAGCCATTAAATCATCAACACCATTAGATTGTACAGAGAATGTATATACTTCTTTATTTTGTAATACTTCTTCAATTATTACAGATGTTGTACCATTATTACTTATAACTTCTGCACCTTTTTCAACATTAATTAATCCCCAACCAAATCTATAATCTGGCCCTGGAGAAGTACCAGCCTCATCTGCAGTATGAATTGTTAATCCTCTAAGTGTTGAACTTAGCATAAACTCCCCATTTAAATTATTATAATGTTGTTGTAATAATAATACACTTCCAGCAACACTTGGAGATGCCATTGATGTCCCATTATAATTAGCATAATTAGATGCACCCACTGAAGAATACATTGCAACTCCTTTAGCAGAAATATCTGGTTTTATACGACCGTCATCTGTAGGCCCCCAACTACTAAAAGAAGACATATTAACACTATTTGGACCTGTATAATTCAACACTTCATTAGTCGCTGCAACCACTAAATTATTTTTAGCAACACCTCTATCGGTTAAATAATCATAACCACCATCTCCATTGTTTACACCAGATTGTCTGTCGTTTCCAGCAGACCATACCGATAAATAATATGGTGCATTATATGCTATATTATCTACACCTCTGGCACTACCATCATAATAACCCAATTGCCATAAATCTAAATTATCTATATTATTACCATAAGAGTGGTTAGAAACCAACATACCATTTGCAGCAGCAGCAATCATTTCACTAGAGTCACTAGACCAATCATGAGCTAATAATTCTGCTTCAGGAGCCATTCCTTTTGCAGCGCCACCAATTACATCGCCAGTACCAATCATAGTTCCAGCAACATGAATGGAATGATCACTGTAAGACGGAGGATTATCTACCTGAGTAACTCTATTGTCTAAAAGTGGGTGCGCAAGCTGAATAGCTCCTCCATCCCATTCTCCAACAATCATATCCTGACCATTTAAATCTAATCCTGCTCCTCCACCAGTATGTACTTTATTTGCACGTGATGTAATTCCTCCTTCTCTATTATGAGTTATATAATACTTTGGTTTTCCTGTTTCATAAACCCCAACTAATTCGGCTCTTCCACCGTTTGGCATTTCAATAATTTCTTCCCAACCATAAGCAGCAGCCAATTCTAAGGCTCTTTGTTTTTCTTGAGTGAATGCTGATGCATATTCAGATTCTAATCTGCTTAATGCTTCTAAATCGTAATTCGCAATAATCCCTTGTTGTTCTGCATAAGTTTGTGCCAACAAGCTACTTACTGTAAGCAGCATAGAAAACATTACTAATAGTGTACTCTTTTTCATAATTTTTTGTTTTTTTAATACATAAGGCGCGAAAATATTAAAAAAATGTGGAAAATATATTTTATTTCGAAAAAGACTATTAACAATCAACTAATTACTATATGGAAAAGCAGGATATGAATTATTATTATCCCAAAAAACCTGAACTTCCGCATTAGGTTTTTGTTCCATATTTGTATTCCCTTCTAAGGCAACATCTGGATAAAATAAAGACCTTACAAAAGGACCAGCATTAGGATTTACATGATATTGCATGTCAAATGGATATCCTGTTCTTCTATAAAAATTATAAGCTCCAATACCATTTCCATAATGTGAAACAAGCACTTGTTTTGCAAAAACATTCCATTTATTATTTACCCCTCCTGTATCATTATATTCATTTGAAATTAAATTAATGAAACTAGAAACGTCTATACCTGTGGGAATAAAACTTGTATCTACTTCTGGGTCTAATGATACAAAACTCATAACTTTATCAACAGACTTCAGCATACCTGCTTGCATAAAATTTTCAGCGACACCCGTATTTTTATTAGCTAAAGCCATTTCTGCTTGCATAAAGTCTACCCAACTAGCCAACATAATGGGCGTAATACCTACTCCTAATCCCCCTAGGTTTTCAGTAACAGAAAGAAAATCATTATCATCAAAAGTACCCGCTGCAGGATAAACCCCTATTGCAGTTCTTTGAAATGTATCTGGCGGTATACCGTCACTAAAACCATGGTCTCTTCCCCAATAACCAGAATTCACCCAACAGAAAGCCATTCCTTCAATATAATGAGGGTAAGCTGAATCTTCTGAACAAAATAGGCGCATTGGATCTACTTCACAAATTTCTTCATTTAATCCTAAACCTCCTGGAGTACAATTGTTTTGGCGATAGAAATAATATCTACGTCTAGGGTCATTTTTGTTTAATAACTCATTCATTAGCCAATTGGATCTATAACTTGCTACTCCTTGAGGTTGGTAGTCATTTTCATAAGCCGGATGTGTGCTTAATATTGTAGAGTTTACACCATATCGAAATACAAAATCATCACTACTATTAGTAATATAATTTCCTGAATTCAGTATAGCTTGAAAATTCTTCATGGCACTTCCATCAATCAACCTTGTATTAATATAGGTCTCCAATTTTAATGTATTGGCTAGTTTTATCCATTTTGAAAAATTATTATTATAATAAATATCATTCTCTAAGTTGGTTCCACTTTCATTAAATGCTGTAATCGCTTCGTCTAACATTGTCAAGGCAGAAGCATAAATACTTGCTCCGCTATCTACATGCGGGTTAGGATTTGAAATTTCGCTATATGGAACATCTCCATAAAGATTTACTAAAGTAATTAAAGTATAGGCTCTTATTACTTTTACAACCCCCAAATGCTTGTTAAACCCTAGTTCTTCTGCTATTTCTTGTGCTTCTGCCATGGTAGGAAGCATACTCTGATATGCGATATTCCATACATTTTCACTGAAATGATTTGAAGAATTAAAACTATTTAAATATATATTTTCATAAAAATGTCCAGCATACATATAATCTAGGCGAGTTAATTTTGAACTAATTTTCCCTGCATTTTCTACAAACTTTGGCAATTCTTCTTGAATTTCCAATAACAAATTATCTAATTCTTCAATTTGATTATTAGAACTTTCTTCTTCTACGATGGTAATATCATCATCGCTATTACACGAATAAAATAGTATCGTAATTAATAAAAAAAAAGTAAGTGATTTTTTCATAACATAATTTTTGGTTAGTGGAATAAGTAATTCTTATTCACTCTCCCAAAAATAGAATGTTAACCTAATCTTAACAAATTGTTGTAATCTGTATTTATAAAAAAGAGGTCGGAATTTATAAATTCAGACATGTTAAACTGGACTTAATATGTTGTTTTTTTTGGCAGTTGTATTCTTACTGGAAAGATGGAGAAATGTTTCGAAAACTAAGAAAGTAATTTTTTATCTGCTAGTTTTTTACCCAACTGAACACCCCATTGATCAAAACTAAATAGATTCCAAATAACTCCTTGTACAAAAAGTTTGTGTTCATATATTGCGATAAGGCTCCCTAAATTTTTGGGAGTTAACTTACTAATAAGGATGGTATTGGAAGGTTTATTTCCTTTAAAAGATTTAAAATTATCGGCTACCTCTTTTTTATAGGTACCTTGAAATAAGGCTTGAGATTGAGCAAAAAAGTTTGCCATTAATAAGGAATGGTGTTTTTGATTGCCATGTAAGGATTCTGAAAACCCTATAAAGTCTACAGGAATCAATTTTGTGCCTTGATGTAATAATTGAAAAAAAGCATGTTGTGCATTAGTACCTACATTACCCCAGACTATTGTTCCGGTTTGGTAATCCACAAAATCATCATTCCTATCCACCCCCTTTCCATTGCTTTCCATAATAGCCTGTTGTAGGTATGGAACAAATTTTTCTAAATATTGCGTATAAGGAATAACTGCTTCGGTTTCAGCATTAAAAAAATTAGCGTACCAAATCGATATCAATGCTAATTGTACAGGAATATTATCTGAAAAATTTTCTTCTTTAAAATGATGGTCCATCTCGTTTGCTCCTTGTAATAATTCTTCAAAATGTTGATATCCTACTGAACAACAAATGGATAATCCTACTGCACTCCAAAGTGAAAATCTTCCGCCGACCCAATCCCATATAGGAAATATGTTTTCCTTAGAAATTCCAAAAGAAGTAGCCTCTTCTATATTGGTTGAAACCCCTACAAAATGTTTTGAGATATCTTGGGGATTTCCTTTTTCTAAAAACCATTCTTTAATGGTTATTGCATTGGCTAATGTTTCTTGTGTTGTAAAACTTTTAGAAACCACTATAAACAAAGTCGTTTCTCTATTTAATTTTTTTAATGTTTCTGAAATATGATCTCCATCCACATTAGAAACATAATGTACTTGTAAGTGGTTTTTATAATAAGAAAGTGCTTCAGTAACCATTTTTGGTCCCAAATCACTGCCTCCTATACCGATATTTACGATATCGGTAATTGCTTTTCCTGTATAACCTCTCCAGTTTCCAGAAATAATCTTTTCTGAAAATAGCTTCATTTTCTGAAGAGTCTCTTTTACTTCAGGTTTTAAATTATCTAAGTCGCGAAGAGCCGTATGCAAAACCGCTCTACCTTCGGTTTTATTTATTTTTTCTCCATCAAATTGAAGTTGGATGGCGTCTTTCAATTTTACCTCTTCAGCCAATTCAATTAAAAGAGAAAGTGATTTATCGGTAATTCTATTTTTTGAAAAGTCTACTTGAAAATCATTCCATTCGATTTTCATTCGATTTGCTCTTGCATCATCTTTTTTAAATAAATCCATCATATGCACATCTTTCATTTCAGAAAAATGTTGCTGTAACTTTCTCCAAGCTTTGGTTTTAGTAGGGTTTACAGAAGGGAAATTCATTTATTTTAGCTTGTTATTTTTATAATAATTAATTAAACCATCAATAGGTCTTCTAATAATATTTCCTAACTCTAAATGATAGGGTTTCATGCATTCTTTGATTATATCTTCAGAATAGTGAGCAATAGAACCAATAAAATGAATCGGTACATTTTGCGACTCTTTAAAACAAAGGATTCTATACTCAATAAACTTTAACATACCTTCACTTATCAATTTGTAAAAATAGCCATTAACTTCTTTAGAAGTAAAAATAAATTCAGCAAAAGATGCCAAATACATATTTGGGTTATGTCTTTTATAGAGATGGTTTTTAATTTCGTCTGGATCCAAATTGAAACGTTTCTCGAAATCTAAAGCCAACTGGGTTGGCATTTTCTTATAAAAGTAATCGCGTAATAGTCTTTTTCCAAAGTAATTACCACTAGCCTCATCCATTAATGAATAGCCTAAAGATTCTATGCCCTTATGAATTTCCTTACCATCAAAATAACAACTGTTCGAACCAGTGCCGAGAATGCAGACAATACCAGGTTCAAGAGTAGCGGCGTAGACCGCTGCAACCATATCCTCATTTATTGAAATTTTTGCAACTGGAAATATTTCGGAAAGAACATCTGTTAGTAATTTAATTGGAGTTTTTGTACCACACCCTGCACCATAAAAATCTACAGCAGTAATCTGCTGTAAAAATGGTTGTAGATCTTTATTTGCAATTATACGCTCTTTTAGATTCTCCTCTGGAACAACTGCGGGATTTAGTCCTTTTGTCCTTGTTTTAAGTACTACATTTCCGTTCTTATCCAGTAAGATCCAGTCACATTTTGTAGAACCACCGTCAGTAATTAATATCATATCTATAAAGTTGCAACGTGAGCAGCTAAGTCTACTAATTTTGATGAATAGGCATACTCATTATCGTACCAGGCTACTAACTTAAAGAAATTCTTATTAAGCGCAATACCTGCTCCTGCATCAAATATACAAGTATGGGAGTCACTAACAAAATCCTGAGACACCACATCGTCTTCGGTATAATTAACAACACCTTTGTAAGCACCTTCTGAAGCTTCTTTAAACAACTTCTTTATAGCCTCATAACTCGTGCTTTTCGTTGTCCGAACCGTTAAGTCTACCACAGATACATCTGCTGTTGGAACTCGAAAAGCCATCCCTGTTAACTTTCCATTTAACTCAGGAATTACCTTTCCAACTGCCACAGCAGCACCTGTAGAGGCAGGAATGATATTGATTAAAGCGCTTCGTCCACCTCTAAAGTCCTTACGTGATGGCCCATCAACTGTTAATTGTGTTGCCGTAGTAGCATGTATTGTGGTCATAAATCCTTCAACGATTCCATATTCGTCGTTAATAATTTTAGCAAGTGGAGCCAAACAATTGGTGGTACACGAAGCATTAGATACTATAGTATCTGTAGCTTTTACATCTTTGTGATTTACACCCATTACAAACATTGGTGCATCTTTTGACGGAGCTGAAATAACAACTTTCTTTGCTCCTGCTGCAAGATGTGTAGAAGCTGAATTCAATTCAGTGAATATCCCGGTACAATCAATTACAACATCAGCTCCTACCATATCCCATTTAAGATCTTCAGGGTTTCGCTCGGCGGTTACTCTTATGGTACGACCGTCGACTATTAATTGCCCATTTTTAACTTCAATAGTTCCAGGGTATTTTCCGTGAACGGAATCAAACTGTAATAAATAAGCAAGATGGTCAACATCTAATAAATCATTAATTGCAACCACTTCAACTTCACTATGTTGTGCTGCAATTCTAAAGGCAAGTCTTCCTATTCGGCCAAAGCCATTTATTCCTATTTTTTTCATTTATTTTTTTTGTTTATTTATATGGAGGTAATATCTGCCACTCTTAGTAAATCAGTATCAATCTCATTATCCCCTTTTATAGCATCTGT
Organism: uncultured Flavobacteriales bacterium; assembly: GCA_913063255.1. Taxonomy (GTDB): domain Bacteria; phylum Bacteroidota; class Bacteroidia; order Flavobacteriales; family Flavobacteriaceae; genus Marifrigoribacter. Next base: position 50,877 of record CAJXYJ010000003.1, read on the forward strand.
AAAAGGTACAGATACAATTTTATTATTATTAATTCCTACCATCACATTAGTTTCTCCTCTTAATAATGCATCTATTGCACTAACTCCTAATCTACTTGCAAATACTCTGTCTCTGCAGCTTGGTGTTCCTCCCCTTTGCACATGTCCCAATACCGTAACCCTCACTTCATATCCTTTTAGATTATTTTCAATATATTCAGCAACATCAAATATGTTTTTACCTACTTTATCTCCTTCAGAAACAACTACAATACTAGATGTTTTTCCAGATTTCTTATTCCTTTTTAGGGATTCTACAAGACGTTCTCTACCCATATTTTGTTCCGGAATTAAGATCACTTCTGCTCCAGAACCAATACCAGCACTTAATGCCAAATCCCCTGCATCTCGACCCATCACTTCCACTAAAAATATTCGATTGTGTGAATGTGCAGTATCTCTAATTTTATCGATTGCAGAAACCACTGTATTTAACGCTGTATCGTAACCAATTGTATAATCTGTACCATTTATGTCGTTATCAATAGTTCCTGGAAGCCCAATAACTGGTATATCATATTCTTCTAGAAAAGCTATAGCTCCACTAAAAGTACCATCACCACCAATAACTACTAATGCATCAATTTCAGCTTCTTTTAAATTATTAAAAGCAATTTTTCGCCCTTCCTTGGTTCTAAATTCTGGGGATCGAGCAGATTTTAAAAAGGTTCCTCCTCTATTGATTAGATTTTTTACCGAACGAGCATTAAGTGCTTTAAAATCCCCTTCAATCAAGCCCTCATAACCTCTATAAATACCAACACATTCTAGATTATGGTAAACACTAGATCGCACTACAGCACGAATAGCAGCATTCATTCCAGGAGAGTCTCCTCCGCTAGTTAAAACGCCAATTTTTTTTATATTATATTTCATTTATTCAATTCTTATGTTAAATGCTTTTAGACAAAAAATGAAATGTTTTTTGATAAAATGCACTTAAAATTTTAATAAATATATCTTTTTATTTGAAATAGACATAAGTTCCTATTACAATAATACAAATTATTAGTCCTGATACTTTAACATATTTCCATGGAGTTATGTCAACTTGCTCAGTATATTTTTGCCAATACACAGGAGTTCTTGGTTTAAAATATCCTATTACTAACATTATAATTACATTAAAAACAAACAAAATAGCCATTACATGTAAGAAATGCGGATAATTTTCTTCTCCAAAATAAGGTTTCAAAAGAAACTGACTTATAGAATAAAGGATTACGCCTGAAAAAAGGGCAACTTTTGCTGCTAAAGCTGGTACTTTTTTAGTAAGATACCCTACTACTATTATTGTTAATATTGGAATACTATAACAACCATTTACTTCTTGTAAATAACCAAATAACCCATCAGGTGCATTTGCTATTAAAGGAGCAATAAACATGGATAAGAAAGCTAAAAATACGCCAAATAATTTTCCATATTTAACGATCGTTTTTTCGTTTGCCTCCTTATTAATATATTCTTTATAAATGTCTAATCCAAAAAGTGTAACGGAACTATTTAAAGCACTATTAAAGGAACTTAAAATTGCTCCAAACAATACTGCAGCAAAAAATCCAACTAAATATGTAGGAAGTACTTCTTTTACTAATCTTGGGTATGCTTCATCTGCATTCGTTAAATCTCCATTAAATAAATAGAATGCAATTATTCCTGGCAAAACAACAATTAATGGTCCTAATATTTTAATCCCGGCAGCAAGCATTAATCCTTTTTGTCCTTCTTTTAAATTTTTTGCAGCTAAGCCCCTTTGAATGATTGCTTGATTTGTACCCCAATAAAATAATTGAACTAACATCATCCCTGTAAAGATTGTAGCAAATGGAATTGAAGAATTTGAATCCCCAATAGCATTAAATTTTTCAGGTACTTCTCGTGTTAATACATTTATACCTTCAAGAACACTTCCTTTACCTATTGCTAACAAGCCGAAAAAGGGAATCATTAGTCCTCCAATTAGAAGGCCAATTCCATTAATAGTATCAGAAACTGCAACAGCTTTTAAACCCCCAAAAATAGCATATATTGACCCTATTATTCCTAAGCTCCAAACAGTTACCCATAAGGCTTGAGTATCTGAAATTCCTAAAACTTCAGGAATGTCAAACATAGTGTTAATAGCTAAAGCTCCAGAGTATAAAACAATAGGTAGCAATACAACTACATATCCAGATAAAAATAGAACAGATGTAATTGTTTTAGTTGTTTTATCATAACGACGTTCTAAAAAAGTAGGTATGGTAGTTATCCCTCCTTTTAGGTATCTAGGTAATAATAAAATAGCTGTTATTACAATTGCTATAGCCGCAAGAGTTTCCCAAGCCATAACTAATATTCCTTCAGAATATGCTTGTCCATTAAGCCCAACTATTTGTTCAGTAGAAAGATTTGTAAGTAATAAAGACCCTGCTATTACTCCAGCTGTAAGGCTTCTACCGCCTAAAAAATAGCCGTCTGTAGTTTCTTCATTTGTCTTTCTTGTTTTAAAATATGAAATAATAGCAACTAAAAAGGTAAATGCAATAAAAGATAATATAGCCATATGAGATTTGTTAGGTTAGAGCGATGTTTTTAAAAGAAACAACTTGTCTGAAAAAATATCGGACAAGTTGCTTCTTTTCAAAAACTAAATTAAAAACTAAAAAAATTCTTTTATTGTTTGATAAGCTTTACAGTTTTATTTCCTGTTTCAGTAGATACGATTACGAAATATATACCATTGTCTAAATTAGCCATCCCCAAAGAGAAGTTGTTTGAAACTGGAGATGCATTCTTTACCATTTGTCCAACAATATTGTAAACTGCAATATTCATAATTTGCTCATCTGACTGAATATTTACGTTATTAACAGTTGGATTAGGATAGATAGAAACATTAATTTTATTAAATTCATTAATCCCTAAAGTACCGGCAGCAACAACAACACTTCCTAAGGTTGCCTCATCCGCAGGGTTTGCATTTAATCCGGTTACCTGGAAGCCATATTGAACAATTGCATCTGCAGGTTCAACATTGGTATATGATACCGAAAAGTTAGTTCCAGCTCCAGTCAATGGAGCAAATTCCTCTTTTACAACTGAAAAGTCAGCATTGAAGACTTTAATAAAAGCACGAGCAACATATGGTGCATAAACCATCGTTGCATTTAAAGTGCCACCACCTAAAACCTCAGCAATAATAGCTTCACCATCAACGTCAGATACCATTAATGAAGGAATTGTAACATCATCTCCAACTACACCGCCTCCCATTTCAATTATAGGATCTGGGTTATTGTTCACCACAATAACAGCGATTGCGCCTTCATTTTCAGCAGCTAACACCTTAACTCCAAACTCGCATGCTCCACGTCTTAAAATTGCGATCTTTCCAGCCAAGGAAGCACCATTAGTAATTGTCTCACAAGCATCATTCGGATCAGTACCCCCGTCAGCATCATCATCAATTACGACTGCCGTGTCTGCAGTTATTGGTGTAGATGTAAATGCTCCTCCAAATAGTGCTGCTACTGCAGAATAATTACCTGCTAAAGGTCCATTATTTACACTAAACATAAGATATCCAGATCCTTCTAATGTATTGGAAGTAACGTTACCTTCAAAAGTAAGTTCACTACCAACTAATGAAGCGTCTTCAACATACGTATTTCCTTCAAAAGTTTTGTTTCCAAGAAGTGTTCCTTGATCAACCCAATACGGATCAGCTGGGTTATCCGCATATGTGTTAAAATTAGGCTGAAGAGTTAAGGTATTTGTTCCTGCGTCCACTACCGTTTTTAAGTCAATAACTCCCCATTCTGATCCCCATAAATATACTCCACCATTTGCAGGTGTTTCAAATACATTTGCATAGCCATTTTGCACAGCATTTGCATCTACAGTTACTGTATTTTGAGCTATACCTAAAGAAGTAAAGCTAAATACTAAAGCGATTAAAAGATAATTTTTTTTCATGATTTTAAAATTTAAATTAATATATATAATATTTTTTTAAATAACTAGTAATTAAAGTGTTATAATTAATATTATCAAATATAAGAGTGGATAAGTTATAGAAATATGATAAATGTCATTCTAATATTATTTTCTTTATTCTTTTAATAGTTTTATTATTCTAATACCCTTTTCAGAAAATATGTGAACCAAGTAAATTCCTGATTTTAATCCATTCATATTTAATGAAATTTCTAAACTATTTGGTTGAAGTGATCGAACATTCTGACCAAAAAGATTATAGATTTTTAATTGAGTTATTGTTTCTTCAGTTTTTAAATTCCATACCGTCTTTACAGGATTAGGATAAGATATAATGGATTGTAATTCATTTTCATTTACTCCCAAAGAAGCTCCAAAAGAAATATTGTCAAAATATATTACATCATCGGCTTCACGATCTATAAAATCTGGAAAAATCACGATTTGATCCAACCCTGTTGTTTCTCCTAGTCCTATATAACTTGAAAAATCGATACTGATAAGTTCCCATTGATTAACGACTGTGTTTGCTAATTTTAATTCCATTTGAGCACCACCAGAAGGAGTGACATATTTAATTCCTATATCACTAATTTTAGTTTTATAGACCATTATATTAACTATAGCATTGCTTACATTCAAATCGAAAGTTCCTATATCAGCACCATGCATTGACTCAACTCCTGCCCATGGCATTCCTAAATCCAAAGCTGTGAATTTTGCTACAGTTGTAGATGTATTAATCCCTGAAGGGTCTGGATTAGCTACTATTTCAAGAGGAGGGTTTGATTCATTTTCAAAAACAGTCCACGTCCAATTATCACCAAATTCACCTGGTTCAAAAGTAACAGGTGCATTTTGTGCTAAACCTGTTGTGAAAATTAATAATGTTATATATAATATATAAATTGAATATCTCATAAGCTATTTAAGTTCAAAATTTATTTTATTAGTAGTTTCAGAACTACCTCCTACAAAAACTTCGAATTCCCCATTTTCTAGAAGCCATTCTCCATTATTATCATAAAAACCTAATTCCTTATCGGTAAGCACAAAATTTATAGTTTTTATTTCTCCGGGATCTAATTCCAACAATTCGAATCCTTTTAACTCTTTAACTGGTCTTGTTATACTTGCATATTTATCTCTAATGTAAAGTTGTATAACTTCCTTACCTTTTCGTTTTCCTGTATTTGTGATATCTACGCTTACTTTTATTTTTTGATTTGAGTTATAAGAGTTCACAATTTTTATATCACTATAGTTAAAAGTTGTATAACTTAATCCATAACCAAAAGGATATAAGGGTGTATTTTCTTCATCACTATAATGAGACCAAAAAACAATTTCTGGTCCAGGTGAATTTGGTCTTCCCGTATTTTTATAATTATAATACAAAGGAACTTGTCCTATATTTCTTGGAAATGTCATAGGTAATTTACCACTAGGATTGTAATCACCATAGAGTACTTTTGCAATTGCATGGCCACTTTGAGTCCCTAATTGCCAAGCTTCCACTATGGCCGGTATATTTTTATCAGCCCAGTTAATTGCAAGAGGTCTTCCGTTATTAAGCACTAAAACGATATTTTTATTTACTTTGAATATTTCTTCAAGAAGTTCTTGTTGTACACCAGGTAATTCCAAAGAAGTTCTACTTCTTCCTTCACCACTTTGAAAACCATGCTCTCCTAAAACCATTACTACTATGTCGGCACTATTTGCAACTCTTATAGCTTCTTTAAACTCACTTTTATTAGTAGTATTAATTTTTAATTCTGAAACAAATTCTGTTTTACCAATGGTTAAATCAGCTCCTTTTGAGAAAGTAATTAAATTTCCATTATATTCACTCATACCTTCCAATACAGAAACAGCAGTATGGTCATCAGCAGCAATTCTCCAACTGCCAAGTGGACTTGTTTTATCTGAAGCTAATGCTCCAATTATTGCTATCTTTTGCCCTTCTTTTTTTAAGGGAAGAAGATCTCCTTCATTTTTGAGAAGGACTATAGATTTTTTAGCAATATCTAAAGCTGCATCATTTATTTTTTTACTTCCTGTGATTTCTTTTTCTCTTTCTAAATCACAATACCTATAAGGGTCTTCAAATAAACCTAGTTCAAACTTTACTTTTAGAATTCTTCTAACTGCATCATCGATAAGTTGTATATCTACTTTATCAGTATCTACCAGGTTTTTTAGATGGCTTACGTATAGATAAGATTCCATATCCATATCTGAGCCTGCCTTTAAGGCAATTTCAGCAGCATGAGCTCCATCTTTAGCATGACCATGGGCAATCATTTCTGTTATGGAACCCCAATCAGAAACAACAAAACCATTATAGTCCCATTGCTCTTTTAATATATCTCTTTGTAAGTATGAATTCCCCGTTGCAGGAACACCATTTAATTCATTAAATGAATTCATAAATGTTTTAACTCCAGCATTTTTAGCAGCAATAAATGGTGGGAAGACCATATTATATAATGTTGAAGTTCCTATATCTACTGTATTATAATCTCTACCCCCTTCCACAAATCCATAGGCTGCAAAATGTTTTGCACAAGCTGCAATGGTGAAGTTTGAATTAAGTTCATCACCTTGAAATCCATTTATTCTTGCAGTTGCTATTTTACTACCTAAAAAAGGGTCTTCTCCGGCTCCTTCCATAACTCGTCCCCATCTTGCATCTCTTGAAATATCAATCATAGGTGCAAATGTCCAGTTTATTCCAGCAGCAGAGGATTCAAGCGCAGCCATGGCTGCAGATTTTTGAATCGCTTCTAAGTCCCAACTTGCAGCTTCAGCAATAGGTATTGGGCTTATTGTTTTATAACCATGTATAACATCAAATCCTATTATTAAAGGAATACCTAATCTTGATTCTTCAACTGCCACTTTTTGAACTGCCATAACATCTTTTACTCCCCGGACATTTAGCATAGAACCTACCAGGCCATTTTTTAAATCTTTATATTTTTTTTCAGCATCACCTCCTTTTGGTGCAGGGCCTGTAAAATCCCAAAAGCCATTGTATTGATTCATCTGGCCAATTTTTTCTTCTAAGGTCATTTTAGATAGAAGATTCTCAACTTTTTGATCAATCACAGTAACTTCTTGCGTTTCATTTTCATTTGAGAATAAATTAGTACAAGACCAAAAGATTATGAGTATCCCTACAAAAAATGATGCTATTTTTATTTTTTTTAAAATTCTCATTATTGGTATACTCTTATATAATCAATTTCCATACTTGATTGTTCAAATGAAGGGTCGATATTACCTCCAAAAGTGCCTCCCATTGCTACATTAAGCAGTAAGAAAAAATCTTGATTAAAAGGAACATTAGCGTTATTTGAAAAAGTGTGATATTGTTCTCCATCAACTAAAAAGTTAATAGAAGATTCTGTCCATTGAATTTCATAATTGTAAAATTCTGTTGAGACATTAGGTATTGAAATGGTGTTTCCATTACCATTTCCTCCTGAGTTTCCTGGATAATGTAAGGTTCCATGGATAGTGTTTTGGTTGTTTCCTATATGTTCAACAATATCTATTTCGCCACAATCGGGCCATCCTACCTCATCAATATTTGAACCTAACATCCATATTGCTGGCCAAGTACCACCTCCTTCAGGAAATTTAGCTCTTACTACAACTCTTCCGTATTTAAATTCAAATTTTTCTTTACTTTTTAATCTCGACGATGTATAATTACTGCCTTCATAGGCTTCAGCGATTGCAGTAATTTTTAAAATTCCGTTCTCTACTACTACATTTTCAGTTCTATCTGTATAATATTGAGCTTCTTGATTTCCCCAACCATTATCACCAGTTCCAATGTCGTAATCCCAAATATCCCCACAAGGAGCACCGTCTATGTCAAATTCTTCTGCCCATACTAAAGTAAGATTATCACCAGATCCAACTTCGCCTGTTTCTCCATTACAATCATCGCCTCCCTCTGAATTATTTGTAGTAAATTTTTGATACCAAGCTAGTGTCGCTCCTGAAGGTTCGGTTTGAATTACACGAACATGTATTTCAGTTTCTGAAATAGATAATATTTCATAGTCATTATTTCCTAAGAAATAACTTAAAATATTATCTTGAATTGCAAAAGAAGTTTGCGTAGATAAATCTTCAGAAATTCCAGATATTGAAGGAGAAAAACTAACAGTGTTAATCCCAGAAGTATCATATTCATAACAAGTATCTTCACTTGGATTTGGTAATCCTAATTCACCTTCAACTTCTAATCTATGAAAATAAGTGTTGCCTAGGTTTAATAATTCAAAAGTTACATTTTCGTTTTCATCTTGTGTAAATATTAATTCATCTTCATAAAGACAACCTACATCTTCTTTCTCAAATGGCGAAGCTGCATAGTAGCTTGGGTCAACTGTATCAATAGGTCCAACACCAAGATGTGCCGGTACAGGAGCATTCCAATACCATGTTTTAGAACTTGATTCACCCCCAGTCAACATGTTTTTAATCTCAATTGGATTAAAATCACTATATACCTCAACATTTGTTGTTTTTGAAGAACTAATACCTCCTCTTCCTGAAGCTATCACAGTAACTGGATATGTATTTAAACCATTTTGGGTAAATCTATGTGCACTATTTCCTGATGGAGAAACTGTATTTCCTGTACCATCTCCAAAATTGTATTGGAAAGTAATTGCATTATCTGCTGATGCAATAAAATTAACAAAACCGGTTCCATCCCCATTTGGATTTGAAGAATCTTGACCTATGATATCATAGTCTATGCTCAGATTGGTCGGGGCTAAAATTTCCCCAAAATCTTGATCTTCATCTTGGCAAGAAATAAATCCAATAAATAATAGAATGGAAATGCCATATTTTAATTTATGCTTAAGATTTTTCATAGCTTTTAATTAGTCAATTGAAATTCATCATAATAATAAGTGGAATCATCACCTGGGTTACCAAAATCAAAGAAGATTACAATTCTAGTATAATCGGCAAAAGGAGCACCACTAAAATCATAGACTAATTCTTCCCATTCATTTGACACTGTACTTTGTAAGTCTACTTCGTGTACTATTGAAGCATCTACATTTTCTAATTTTAATTTAATCGTTGCTCCGACTATAGGAGCATTTATCATTACACTTATATTGTTGTAATTATTTAAGTCTAATGGTGATGCAACTTCAAAAAATGAACCTGCCCAAGTTTCAGATCCTACTGTTTTCAGCTGACTAACTGAAGTTGCAGTAGGGTTCAATCCTGATGTATCAGGGTTTGAAACTATTTGTGGAGCTTCAATATTTCCAAATTCTATAAATATTGGAAGAGTCCCTTCAAAATCTTCAATAATTAGTGGTGGTGAAGTTGATATTAAGCCACCTTCTCCAACTTCAATTTCATCGAAATAATATAATGATCCATCGCCAACATTTCCAAAATCAAAAAAGATAACAACTCTATTATATTGAGCTTCTGGTGCATCTATAAAATCAAAGGTTAATTCTTCCCATGAATTTACAGTAGTAGTGGTCATGTCTACTTCATGGGTAATTGTTGCATCTGCATTCTCTAATTTTAGCTTTACGACTTTTCCTGCAAAAGGTGAATACGTTTTTAATCGCATCTTTTTAACGCCAGCAAAATCAATAACTTGATTGGTTAATTCGAAAAAGGTGCCCCCCCATACTTCAGATCCAACAGCGTTATCAAATTGCGCTGCATTGTTAGTGTTGTTAATTCCTCCTAAATCAGGGTTAGACACAACTTGTGTTGCGCCAATATTTCCGAAATCTGTAAATATTGGTGGGGTACCTTCAAAATCTTGAAATAATTCAAATACTTCTGAATTAGATTGAGATAATATTATATCATCAAAATAATAGCTGCTATCATTTCCTTCGTTACCGAAATCGAAAAATAAAACTACTTTATGGTACTCTTGACTTAGGTCTGCATTACTAAAATCAAAAGTTAATGTTTCCCAAGAATTTGCTGTATTATTCACTACATCTACCTCATAGAAAATATCAGGATTAGTAGCATTTTCAATTTTAAGTTTAACAATAATTCCACTTACAGGTGACCATACATTTACACTTAAATTGACTAGAGATGTAAAATCTATTGGTTCATCTAATTGTAAAAATGTTCCTCCCCATACTTCCGCGCCAACTGGTTTTACTAATTGTCCAACTTTTATACTTAAATTATTCCCTGATACATCTGGGTTATCTATTACAGAAGAAGTAACATTTCCAAAATCAACAAATGCATAATCTAAAGTAGAATCTTCAAAATCGATTGGTAATAAAAGTGGGTTTGATATGGTTACTAATTGAGTTACTTCTAAAGTACCTTCAATTCCACTAATTGCTACAACCCTAACTTCATATTCGCCTACTTCACTATAAATATGCGATATTGTTTCATCCACCATTAAAGGAGTAGGTTCTTCATCCACCGCATCTCCAAAATAAACTTCAAACATTGTTGCATAATCTGCATTTGCTGACACATTTATTTGAAAATTGTTTTCTGGATCATTTTCAATAGTAATTACTAAATTCTCTGGAGGTCTAAAAGAAACTATTAAGGGTTGAATAACCTCTGCTGTCTTACCATTTAAGTTTTTTGCAACTATACGAACTTGATAAGTCCCCTCAGCATAAATCCGATCCACACTTTCTCCAACGTTTAGAGCTACATATTCATCAGTTCCATCTGCAAAATAAATTTCAAATAGTGTAGCTGAATCTGCACTCGGTGTAATAGTTACTAAACCTGTATTATCTTGAGTGATTATATAATTAACTGATATATTTGTAGGCCCAGAAATATTGGACAAATCAGTAAGATCATCATTAGTGCAAGACATAACTAATAACGCTATCAATAAATTGCAAGTATATTTAATAATTTTCATTCTAATATATTTTAGTATCCTGGATTTTGTTCCCATCTATTACCTGTTAAATCAATTTCTATAGAAGGTATTGGGAATAATTCGTTTTTGCCAATTACAAATCCATCAATTTCATTTCCAGCTCGTCCTGTTCTAACCAAATCGAAAAAATGATGCCCTTCTCCTACTAGTTCAACTCTTCGTTCGTGATATATATCTGAAGTAAGTGCAGTACCTGAGCTTGAAACTTCATTTAATGAAGCTCTTAACCTAACTCTATTTAGATATAATCTAGCTCTGCTTTCATCTATCCCTCCTCTGTTTAATGCTTCAGCAGCCATTAATAGTACATCCGCAAAACGAATAGCTCTGTAATTATTTGGATTCGTAAGGTTTGCATCACCAGTGTTTAAATCTCCTTGACGAGAAATATACTTTCTATTGTAATAGCCTGTATGCTCATAACCAGTAGTAAAAGTAGCTCCGTTTGAAGAAGCCCAGGCATCAATATCTAGAATCGAAATATCTTTACGAGTATCGTTTGCCTCAAATTGATCTACCACCTCTTGAGTAGGAACATTAAAACTAAACCCTGATTCAAAAAGTGGTCCGTCATAATTACGGATTCCATTAAACCCTACTGCTACATTTCCTTCACTACATTGCAAACAACCAAAACCAGCACCTTGAACATCGGTGTATTGGACTTCGAATACAGATTCTATATTATTTTCATTGTCATTTTCAAACATGGTAGCATAATCAGTTAATAGATCATAAGGACCATTATTAATTACACTTTCTAGTGCATTTGCAGCTTCAGAAAACTTGTTTTGAAACAGATAAACTTTACCTAATAATGCTTGAGCAGCTCCTTTTGTAACCCTGCCTATCTCCATTTGTGTATAAGGTAAATTATCAGAAGCAAAAATTAAATCTTGTTCTATCTGATTGTATATTTCATTTAATGGAGTTCGATCAATTTCAAATTGATCACCAAATTGAATACGCTTATCAACTACCAGAGGAACTTCTCCAAACCATTTTATAAGCTCAAAATAATAATATGCTCTTAAAAACCGTGTTTGGGCTATCACTTGCTCTTTTCCTTCAAAATCTGTTTTATCTTTAAATTCCATGATATAATTTGCTCTATTAACACCCGCAAACATCCAAGACCAAATGTTACGCAATTCTTCATTAACAGGAAAGTGTATCATATCATCAATTTGTTGAATTCCAGGGACATCTGTAGCACTTTCTCCTCCTGCTAAAGTATTATCTGATGCAATTTCACCAAGCATTACATTTAAATAAGTAGATTGTAACAAATCATAAGCGCCAATTAAAGCATCTTGATAATCTTGTTCTGAATTAAAAAAATCTTCTGAATTTTCTTCATTTGGAGCAACATCAATAAAATCATCACTGCATGAAGAGATCATGATTAATAAAATTACTAAGAAGTATTTGTTTAATATTGTTTTTATTCTAAACATAATAAATTAAAATTTTGCATTAATACCTATTAAAAAAGTCCTTGGTGTTGGATAAAACCCATTATCAAACCCATTCCCTAAAGGGGCACCAGAGGATACCGATGGATCATAGCCACGATATTTAGTAATTGTAAATAAATTACTTACAGAAGTATAAATTCTTAAACTTTCCATACTATTAATATCCAACATACCTTTTGAGAAAGTATAACCAATTTGCATATTTTGATTTCTTATAAAGGAACCATCTTCAACATAGTAATCTGAAAAAACTGCATTACTAGTCGCACCTGTTGTGACTCTATGGGTTGTATTTGTACTTCCAGGCCCAGTCCATCTATCTAAATCATAACTTGTTTTATTAGTAAGAGATAAATTTCTTTCATAATTTCTAACAATTTCATTTCCTATAGTTGCAAACAAATGTGTTTGAAAATCAAAATTATTAAAGTCTAAAGAAATATTAAGTCCCATGGTAATCTCTGGAATAGGACTCCCTATATTCGTTTTATCGTTTTCATTAATAACTCCATCATTATTAATATCAACAAATCTTAAATCTCCAGGTTGTGCTAATGCACCAAGTTCAATTTGTGAAGGATGCGCATCTACTTCTTCTTGTGTTTGAAAAATTCCATTTGTTTTTAAACCATGAAAATAACCCAATGGAAGCCCTACTTCCATTCTTGAAACATCGGATTGCCCAATACCAAAAGATCCGCCAGAAACATATCCAAGACTATTATCCACACTAAGAACTTTATTTTCTAGTGTTGTGAAATTATAATTAAAATTTAAATATAATTTATCAGTTAATTGATTTGCATAACCAAATTCAAATTCAAATCCACTATTTCTTACATCTCCACCATTTATAATAGGAGCTCCAGATCCTGGTGCTGAACCACCAAGTGTTCCCGAAACTTCAGGAATTAATAATAAATCATTTGTTTTTCTATTAAAATAATCCATGGTAAACTTAAGCTTGTTATTAAAAAAACGGACATCAACACCTATATCAAAAGATTGTTGTTGTTCCCATTTAATTTCAGGATTAGATAAAGTACCAATTGCTATTCCATTAATTAATTCTCCATTAATTACGTATTCTCCCTCACCATCTAAAAGTGATACATATCGATAATCAGGAATTCTATCATTTCCTAGAATTCCATAAGATGATCTTATTTTTAAAAAACTTATAGCTGTAGCTTTTTCTAGAAAGTTTTCATCAGACAATACCCAACCTATAGAAGCAGTAGGGAAATATCCAAATCTATTTTCTGGACCAAACTTGGTTGAGCCATCTCTTCTAATTATTGCAGAAAATAGGTATTTTTCTTTATAATTATACTGAATACGAGCAAAATAAGATAATAATCTAGAATCAAAAGTAGGATTTCCGTTAGGATAAAAATTTGTTATATCTGATGCATTTTCTAGACTTGCATTATTAACATCATTACCTGGTATATCATATCCAATTGCCCCAGAAAACTCTCCTTCTGTTTTGAATACTGAAGTTCCTAATGTTCCTTTAAAATGATGGGCTTCTTTAAATATTTTATCATAATTAATTATCGCATCAAAAGTGTAGTCATTAAAGGTGTTTTTTGTTTCAGAATATTCGCTTCTGTCCTTGTTAAATACCTTACCAGAACCATAATAAGCCTCAGGCGCAAAAACTTCTCCATTAACTTCAGCATAATTAAATTGAATATTAGATTCAACAGAAAAATTATTTAGAAATTCATAATTAACACCAAAGTTTCCTGAAATTTTATTAACTTTAGTAGTATTATTAGTATCATCTATTTGCGCTAATGGATTAATAACCTCATTACCTAACCCTTCAGACAAGGTATATGCTCCTGATTCATCTCTAACTTCTAATACGGGAGAATTGTTTAAGGCATTAAATAAAACAGAGCCAATTGTATTTTCTGAAAGTGTGTTTCTCTTTGTTTGTACATATGTAAGACCTGAAGTTAATTTAATTTTATCTAACAAAACAGTATTAAAATTTAAACGGGTATTATATCTATTGAAATTAGATTTATCGCCTCCCACTATTCCGTCTTGAGTAAGTACTGAAGATCCTATCGAATAAGTTGAGTTTTTTGTTCCACCTCTTAAAAACGCATCATAATTAAGTATTAATGCATTTTGAAATACTTCATCTTGCCAATCAGTACCTTCTCCAAGGTCTGAAATATTTGGAAATACTAATGGTTCCCCATTTGCAGCATGAGCTTCATTTGTAAGTAATGCGTATTCTGTAGCATTTAATGACGGTAATTCTCTAGTTGTTTGTTGAAATCCACCATAAATATTTACATCTAACTTTAATTTAGTATTATTATATCCAGTTTTTGAGGTTATTAAAATTACCCCATTTGCAGCTCTTACCCCATATATTCCAGCTGTAGCATCTTTTAAAACTGTTAAAGATTCAATATCTGATGGATTTACAACACTAAGGTCTTCAATAACATTACCATCTAGTAATATTAATGGGCGGTTATCACCGTTAGTTGATATTCCACGGATTCTAATATTTAGCGAACTTCCAGGTGATCCAGACTGGGAAGTAATATTAACCCCCGATACTTGGCCTTGTAGAGCTTGTTCTATACGAGTTGGTTTTAATGCATCAATTACATCACTTGAAACAATTGATATAGCACCTGTTACTTCTTTTTTCTTTTGTGTACCATATCCTATAATTACTACCTCATCTAAGGCTTGAAGGTCTTCGGTCAAAACAATATTAAGGAAACTATTATTATTAATAATAACAATAGACTTATCCTTATACCCCAAATATGAAAATTCTATTTTGGATCCTTTTTTTAAATTGTTTAACTTAAAGTTTCCTTCAAAATCTGATAGGGTTCCTTTTTTAGATAATGGATCACTAACATTTACACCTGAAATTGGCATACCATTTTCATCTAAAATAGTACCAGAAATATCTAAAGATTGCCCAATACCTATTATAGAAAATAATAAAGTTATTATGAGAATAGAAAGCTGTTTCATTGGTTTTAATTTATAGCTCCAAGATAACAAGTTGTTATAGTCTATTTAATAAAAAGTGATATATAAAAAGCATACAACATCTTAATTAGAATAATAATAAAACAATAATTATTGCCTTAAAGCTAGAATATATAACGATTTCTTAACTTTTAATTAACATCTGTTTTTATGAAAAAATAAATAAATATATTATCTTAATTAGTAAAATGATGTAGTGATGTTGTAATATAATAGTGTCCTTTGTAGTAATTATAGTTTCATAAAATAATCATTAAGGTTGATATTACGTTCCAGTAATAATTTTTTGCGTAATCTATAACGTTTAATTTCAACACTTCGAATAGAAATGTTTAATAATGGAGCAATTTCCTTAGAAGAAAGATTCATTCTTAAATACACACAAATTCGTAAGTCATTTGACGTAAGTTGTGGGTGTTTCTTTTTAACCTTTTTAAAAAAATTTGAATCTACATCATTAAATGCTTTTTCAAAATTTTTCCAGTCATCAGAACTATTTATATTTTTATTGACAATCTGTATAACCGAATCTAAATTGCTTTCATTTTTGAGTTCATTTTTAATGTGGTTTAAAAACTCATTCTTTTTTATTAAACTCATTGTTGAAATTGCAAGCTCCCTGTTTTTGTTTTCAATATCTTGTTGAAGGCTTTTATTTTTAAAACTCAGCTTTTGTTGTTTGTTTTCATATTCTTTTAGAGCTAATTCTCTATCTGATTTTTCCAAAAGTTCTTTTCGTTGTTTTTTATAATAACTCTTATAAATAATATGCGTCATTAAAGAAAAAAGACTTATCCCTAATGTGTATAAAATTAAAGCAACTATAGAGAGGTGCCAGGGCCTTTCAATATTAAAAGAATACGTTTCAATTTGTTCAGAAACAATATTCCCCACTTTTGTTCTAACATTAAATTTATATGAGCCATAGGGGAGATTTTTAAATAAAGCTGTGTATTCGTTAGACCAATTACTCCAATTATTGTAAATCCCAATTAGTTGATATTGGTATTTTGTTTCAATATATTTTTCATAAGAATTTGTGTTAAAGGAAAATTCAATATTATTTTCTTTATTTTTAAATTCTCCAATAATATCTTTATTAATATATCTTTTTTTGTTATTTAATGAATTAACCGCAATTGAGTTTATTGTTATTTGATTTGATTTATATATTAATCGATTCAAATCAATTATAAAATATCCCGATGATGAAGCTAAAATAAAAGCATTATCTTTATAATAGAGTATATTTTCAAAACTTGTTACACCATTCCTTGAAGGGTTATTTAATGCAATACTATTTATTATTGGAGTATTACTTAGATTCCCTGGAGTAATATAATTTAGTCCTGTTCTTGAAAAACTCCATAAGGTATTTCTAGTGGAATCAAAAACTAATTTTCCAGAAATATAGTTAGAGGTATCATATAGCTTACTTAATAACGTGTCTTTAATAAACTTTTTCTCTAATTTATTATATTTCAATACCCCTCCTTTATAGGCATATAATATTTTATCCTTATATTTTATTAAACTTGAATTTAGACCTTTTATCAAAGAATCTTTTGTGATTTCTAATACATTATTATAACCAATATCCACTTTAATTTTATAGACACCTTTATATTCATGATTTACAAAAATCTCTTCGTTTTCACCAATTTCAAAAAACCTTGATGAATTATTAAACCCATCAATTTTATTTTTAAATCTCCATGTATTATTTCTTTTCTCCAATATGTTTAATCCATTATAGTTTCCTTGTAAAACCAGATCCTCACGACCATTGATTGGTTTAATATTCCACGTTCCTTCTATGTTAGATATTTTTAGGGCTTGATTGTTTTTTATTAAAAAAGTTCCGTTATTATGCCCACAAAATAATTCATTATTCAAATTAACTAAACACCAAACTTGACCTTGTGTTCCTTCAATTAATTTAAAATCCAATTGAGAATTTATTCCTTTAAAAAATAATCCCTGATTAGTTCCAAGGTATAAGTGATTATCATAAGTTTCCATTGCATAGATAGTCCCTAATTCTCCTTCATCATCATGAAAAACTTTAAATGCAGAATTCATTTCAATAGAATTAATTCCTTTATCTAGTCCCAACCAAATATTTTTATCTACATCTTCAAAAATTGATAAAACAGTATTATTTCCTAAACCATTATTTTGATTTATATGATAGACTAAATCTCCTTCAGGGTTAAGGTAAATAATTCCATCTGAAATAGTTCCTAAGATAAAACTTCCATCTGTTAAACGAATACTGCTATAAACAATGACTTGAGACAACAATTTATTTGCTGAAATACTCCAAGCAGAAATTACTCCATCATTTAATTTAAAAAAACCATTATCTTGAGTTTCTAATAATAAACTATCCTCATTTATAAATATATTAACAACAATTGTATTAATAAGATATTCATCATTTGTAACTAAAATACTTTTTCCTCCTACAATTTTATAAATACCATCATTTATTTTTTGGAAATATATAACCCCATCAACAGAATACATTTTAGTAATGGTTGAGTTTGATTCGATAATTTGTATTGAATTATCTTTACTATTCAGTATATAAATTCTATTCAATGATTGAAATAAAATCCATTCATCTAATCCAATTATATTCCAAAATTGTTCATCTTCTAATAATTTAATATTTAATTTTTTTGAGAGAGATGTATAGTTTAATGTTCCTAGATTATTTTTTTTCCAATAACCAAAATCCATATAACTTCCGGAATAAATTTTTCCTTTTATTACTTTAACAGATCTTAATATAGTTCCATTTGGAGAAGGATATGATTTCCACCTGGCCCCATTAAATTGTAGTAACCCACTGTTATTAGCAATGTAGATATCTTTATTAATTGCTTGTGAAATGGACCAGTTTTGATTTTCTGCTTTATAACTATTAGGAGAATAATAATTAATTGGTGGCAATTCTTGTGAATAACAATTTAAAAAAAATAATAGTAATAGAAAGGAAGTGATTTTTTTTTTCAAAAAATATTTTATTTATAAGTTAAATATATACTTTTTTTATTTAAAATTAATAACAACCATTTTAGGTGTTTTTAAATGCTCAAAATCTGGAGTTTTTCTAATAGTATCTTGTAAGGATTTATACCCAGACAAATCAGTTTATAACTAAGTTGAACATTTGCTTGTTAATTTTTTAACAAAACGAACATTAAGTATTGTTTAATCAACTTTTATGAAGCTCTCATTTTATGATTAAATAAAAAATACGTGTTTCTACGTATAGCTTTATAATTACCCAAAATCTACCTTTGTACTATAAATAGTTAATTTATTTATTGGTCTTTATTTTTTGTGGGGATAGAAAATAGGGGTCAAAAAAAAATATTCAATTAACTAAGTTAGGTTTGTTAAAAGCGTCCCGATTAATATCGGGACGCTTTTTTTGTTACATTATTTTTTAAATGCACCAATACCTGTTTGAAGCCATTGTTTATATTCATCCACATCTGGAGTATAACCAATTGGACTAATAAGGTTATTTTCATTTAAATCCATCAACACATAATAAGGCTGTGCATTTGCTTTGTATTTTCTAATTTGAAAATCACTCCATTTATTACCAATAGATTTTATACGCTTACCAGTGGTTTCGCTAGTATATTGTTCTTCTTTTGGTAAATTTCGTTTATCATCTACATATAATGAGATTAGTACAATATCTTTATTTAATATCCCTAAGATATGTGGACTAGCCCAAACACGTTCTTCCATTTTTCTACAATTTACACAAGCATAACCTGTGAAATCTAAAAGTACTGGCTTGTTTACCTTTTTAGCATATTCAAGACCTCTTTCATATTCATTAAAAGAAATGATATCATGGGGCCCTAATTCTGCGCCATCCGGAAGAGTGCTGTCCTCAGATTTTCCAGCAGCAGAACTTAATTTTGTATATCCAACTCCATAAGGTGCTTCACTATAATTTAATGGTGGTGGAAAACCACTAATTAATTTTAATGGTGCTCCCCACAAACCTGGAATTAAATAAACCGTAAATGCCAATACTACTAAACCTAAGGATAATCTTCCTACTGAAATATGGTTTTCCATACCGTCGTGTGGAAGTTTTATTTTTCCGAAAAGGTATAAAGCCAAAGTACCAAAAACAGCAATCCAAATAGCTAAGAAAATTTCTCTTTCTAACCAATGCAATTGTAATACTAAATCTGCATTCGATAAAAATTTAAATGCCAATGCTAATTCTAAAAATCCTAAAAATACTTTTACTGTATTTAACCATCCCCCAGATTTTGGAAGTGAATTCATCCAACCTGGAAACATAGCAAATAATGCAAAAGGTAATGCGATAGCAAATGAGAATCCAAGCATCCCTACAATTGGTGCTATACCACCTTTAGAAGCGGACTCTACTAGCAGTGTACCTACGATAGGCCCAGTACAAGAAAAAGAAACGATAGCAAGTGCTAGAGCCATAAAAAAGATTCCGACAATTCCTCCTCTATTTGCCTGACTATCTACTTTATTTGACCAAGATTGAGGTAAAGTAATTTCGAAGGCACCTAAAAAGGAAACTGCAAAAACAACTAATAATAAAAAGAAAATTACATTAAACCATACGTTTGTAGAAAGTGCATTTAAAGCATCTGCTCCAAAAATTCCGACTATTACAGATCCTAGTAAAACATAAATTACAATAATAAAAATTCCATATAAAATTGCGTTTTTAATACCTGCTGCACGATTTTTACTTTGTTTTGTAAAAAAACTAACCGTTAAAGGAATCATTGGGAATACACAAGGAGTAAGCAATGCTGCAAAACCAGATAAAAAAGCAATAAAGAATATTGCCCAAAGACCTTTTGATTCTGATTTCTTTTCAGATTTATTTACTGCAGAATTATCTGTAACACTATCTTCTTTGTTAGTTTCATTTACATCCGTTTTAGCTTTTTCTTTTGAAGAATACGCTTCAAAATCATCGTAACTTTTTATAAACTTAACCTTATTGGCTTCTAAATCAAAAACAACATAGCGTTCTTCATTTAAACAAACTTCAATACAAACTTGGTAAAAAAGTTCCGCCTTTATTACTTGAACATCTGGATTTGATAATTTTATTTTTTGAGTTAATACAACTAAATCAGTAAAGTAAATCTCATCAAATCCCCAAACTTCACTAAATGCTGTATGGGTTTCACTTTCCTCTAATGGTCCTTCTAAAGTGAAATCGGTATCCGCATTTAAAAACTTCATTTCTAAAGGCAGAGGGCCAATATCTTCACTGGGAGTATGCTGGGAATAAACATGCCATTCTTTATCGATAAATCCTGTAATCGATATTTCGTAATCGGTATCGTTTGTTTTTTTAATTTTTCCTTCCCAAACTAAAGGAT